>JAAEOZ010000294.1 GCA_024222685.1 Gammaproteobacteria bacterium
AGTTGGATTGGCTGGAAGTAGGGTGTGGAACCGGGGCGCTATCAGAGTCGATCCTGCCCAAATCTAAACCCGACGGCTTTCCTGGTGTCGAGCAGTCTGAAGGGTTTGTTACTACAGCGCGGAGAAACGTCACGGATGCTCGGCCAGCACCTGGTTATTGTATGAATCTGGAACCAGAGGTACGCGAGGAACTGCGAAGCATATCGTTAAATAGGTTGCCGATTCAGGATGACGATTCAATTCCGATCAAAATCAGAGCCTGGGGAATTCAGGGTATGAAGCCTTGACCCAAACTACTGCGATAGCAAGCTCACAACATGAGCCTGTGAAACAGTATTTATGTGCAGAGCTAATTAGGCTAGAAAGATTTCCGGATATTCTGATCCAGACATGTAAGGGATGGGCATCGATATAGTTTTGAATAAATGGGATGATCAATGAAGATTGCGTCAGATCAGAAATTCCTTATGGCAGTCACTATATCTAATAATGAATGATCAAAATGCGGTCGAATTAACAGTCTCCCTGCGGGCCATGATTAATCAAAAGCGTCGACAGGGACAAACCAGTGAACCTTTGCTACTTGCCCGTCTGGGTGCCCAGTTTTGCAGACAAAATAAGAAACTCAAACAATACGACGAAGTTTCGAGAATTATATTTGATCGTTATCTGGAGTTTATACCAGATGATCAACAGGTTCGACAAGCGAGCGCAAAGTTGTTTGTACTGAGTGACAGGCGACAAAAGAAATTACCCTGGCGGTTTTCTCGCATGTTAATCATCGGCTTAATCTTTGCTGCTGGCACCGTTGCCGGGGTATTTCATCACTATACCTTTAATTATGATGTAGCGACATCAAAAGCAGTCGATCCGCTGCCTGAAAAGCAATCTGCCTCTGTTGGGACTGTAATTAAACTGTCAAAAAAATCGCCTGATAAATTGATGAAGGCAAAGCAATTAAAACCTGAGAAGCCCCCGATAATCAAGGCATTGTATATTGATAAGAGGCCTATCACTATTCGTGCAGTGGGTGATATTGTGTTAGGCAATAGCTATCATTCGCCACGACTACCAGGCAAAGATGAAATAGTTCGCATTACAGCTTTACAAAAAAACTTTGCTGAAGCGGATATTATCCTTGGTAATTTAGAAGGCGTTTTGCTGGATCAAGGAATGTCTCGTAAAGATATTAGTCTGCCAGGCATATTTAGTTTCAGAATGCCTGAAAGCTATGCCTCAGTCTTAAAAAACATAGGATTTGATGTGCTCTCCCTGGCGAATAACCATGCTCTTGACTTTGGTGAGAAAGGTTTGGAATCGACCGTAGAGAATCTCAGTCAGCAGGGTATTAAACCCATCGGTGTGCCTGATGCTCAAGTGGCATTTGTTAGAGTCAAAAATACTACAGTTGCTTTTCTGGCGTACAGCTATATTCCTGGCCTGAATAATATGGGAAATAGAAAACAAATTAGTAATGATATTAAAAGTGCTTTGAGACAGGCGAATTTGGTTATGATTAGCGTGCATGCAGGGAAAGAGGGTATTAATGCCGTGGGTATGCCGTCTGGTGATGAGTACTATAAGGGAGAATATAGAGGCAATATTGTCAGGTTCTCTGAATATGTCATCGATAACGGCGCTAGCGCCGTATTTGGTCATGGTCCTCATGTCGTTCGCCCTTATAAGATTTATAAAGGGAAACCGATTTTCTTTTCTCTAGGTAACTTCATTGGTTATAAGACATTGTCAACCCGCGGCAACAAGGCTTTTTCCGTTATTGCCGAAGTCAGTTTTAGTGCAGATGGTAAATTAATAGGGGCGGGTGTCATTCCGCTTAAACTGAACAAAATCGGAATTCCAGCTGTTGACTACAGTTATGCTAATTTAGCAAATCTGGAAAAGTTACTGAATAAAAAATTAAAAAAAGCTCGCCACTAGAATCTAGTGCGTACAAACAGGTAGTGGCTATTGAATCTGCGACAATAATCAGTCAAACCCCCGACTTGTGGGCTAGATTTTCTTAACCAGAGATTTTATATATTCGGTGCGTAGTTTAATATCTTCCTCCAGCAGGCGGATTTCTTCGGTGATTAATGCAGCCAGATCAGCACTTTCACTTTTAGCTGCCCTGATTTGCTCCAGTTCATGCAGGGCTTCGCGAAACGCATCGCTACTTTCAAACACGATGTCAGTTTGCCGAGTACCACTATCTACCATCACCGATTTCTTAATACGGGGAAACTTGTACTTACGACTCACCGGGAGCAGTGAGCCTTTTTTTCGTTGGTAGATGATATGAAGAACGTCCATGCTATCCGTCGTATAGACTGCAAACTTCTCGATCTGCTGTGGATGCTGGACGCCCATTTCTGCTAAACGCGGATTGTTGTTCATCTCTATACTTCCTGATCTAATGTGTTTTAGGCAACAATGACAGGTTCGTCACTACCAAGTTTTTCGAAACCGTGTAAAATTTTCTGCGTTTCTGTTTCGGCTGCCTTCAATTGCTCAATGGTCAGGTGGCAGTCAATTTCATGACCGTTGTTGAGCGACAATCTCGGCGGTACCTGCTTGTCACAAGTGCCTTCGATACCCATCGGGCAACGATTATAAAATGGACATCCGATCGCAGTGATTTCGACGCCCCGTGCGATTCCAACAGCCATTTCTCGTTTTTTCATGGTGTCTTCGAGCCAGCCAATACGCATTTCCGGCACAGAGCTGATGAGCAGTCGCGTATAGGGGTGGAAAGGCGGTTCGAGCACTTCATCGGTCGGCCCCTGTTCGACTACACGGCCAGCGTATAGTACTACTATTTCATCGGCAAACGAGGCTACAGTTGAGAGATCGTGACTGATGAATACAAATGAGACTCCCGTTTTATCCCGTAGCCCGGTCAATAATTTGATGACATTGGCACCAACAATACTGTCGAGCGCCGAGGTGACTTCGTCGCACAACATGACCTCCGGATTTGCCGCCAGCGATCGCGCCATATTGATGCGTTGTTTCTGACCGCCGGATAATTCCATGGGGTAGCGGCTGGCAAACTCCACCGGCAATTCAACCAGCTGCAATATCTCCGCGACCTTGGCATGTTTTTCCTTGCCTTTCAGGCCATGATAAAACTCCAATGGTCGGCCGATAATATCGCCTATGACCTGTTTGGGGTTGAGTGCGGTGTCGGCCATCTGAAATACAAACTGTATTTTTTCCAGTTCTTCCAGTTTTCGATCCAACAAGCTGCCTTCCAGCTCTTCTCCATCAAGTTTAACCTTGCCGCGGGCGGGCGGTAACATGCCGGCCATAACTCGAGCCAGGGTTGATTTGCCGCAACCGGATTCACCGATGACGC
Organism: Gammaproteobacteria bacterium; assembly: GCA_024222685.1. Classification (GTDB taxonomy): domain Bacteria; phylum Pseudomonadota; class Gammaproteobacteria. The sequence goes on from JAAEOZ010000294.1 coordinate 3,356, forward strand.
CAACCACATGACCATTCTTAACCCTGACGTTAATGTCGCGCAAAATTGTAACCTTGGGCTCACCATCGACGATGCCACCATAGCCAGCAGTCATGTCTTCGACCTGAATATTGTCGATGGCACGATCATGATCACCGCTGACATCACTGCCCATGCCAGCAACCGGTTTTGGTCTAACCGCTTCCATCAAACGCTTGGTATAAGCGTGTTGAGGATTATTGATGATTTGATCCGCAGACCCCTGTTCCATGACCTCCCCGCTGTATAACACCACAATATGGTCGGCGACCTGAGCCACCACGGCAAGGTCGTGGGTGACATAGATCGCGGCTGAGTTTTGTTCCCTGATTACTTTCTTAAATGCTTTTAAAACTTCAATTTGGGTGGTGACGTCGAGCGCGGTAGTGGGTTCGTCGAGTACCATCAGGTCGGGTTTCCCGCACAGCGCCATCGCTGCCATGAGTCGTTGTAACTGGCCACCCGAGACCTGATGCGGATAGCGAAATCCGATACGATCGGCATCGGGTAATTCGAGCGCATGGTAAAGTTCTACCGCACGTTTGGTTGCTTCTTCCTGGTTTAGGACACCATG
>JAAEOZ010000295.1 GCA_024222685.1 Gammaproteobacteria bacterium
ACGATCTGACGAAGACACGTTTGAGGAGATGAGGCTGCAAATCCCTGGATGACGATCAACTCAACTTATCCAACTAGTTAAATAGGCTCTCTATTCGCCTCGTTCGATAAACTGATTTGATTCGTCCCCAGCAATTTTCGCTTCAAACGGATAAATCCGACAGTCGCCATAGTCAAAGAACAAACCCTCTTTTTCCAAAAGTTGAGATGCTGTCTTGTCCGATATGAAATGATTCTGAAGGGAAAGCAACTCTTTCCGTGATGGTCACTCATGGTGACAATACTCAAGAGGCGTTCAAGAAAACTGAGAAACTCTTGCTTAAGGGAGATACACCAGCAAATCAATCACAGCTATTCATTTAAAAACAAATACTTGACAATAAGAATAGCAACTTTTCAATAAGTGTTATGCAGCATATGTCTTTATCAACACATCGGCATGGATTCGGCTTCTGTACTTATCTGCTGCAATACACAGAGCCTCCATATACTATAAATATTCCGCTTCGCCAAAAAACCAACTTTGGCGAATATTACCCCATAAAATACACTACAATGGAGAATAGAACTGAAGTTGGATAACTGCAGAGGCTAACAAGCCTCAAAACCATAGGCCGCATAAAAGCAGATTTCTCTTACAGACCAAGGAAAAGGGAATGAACCTAACCCAGTCAAACAGGCCAATAGCGATCTCCACACCGCTCGGCGAGGACGTGTTGCTGTTTCAGAGCATGACCGCAAAAGAGACGTTAGGTCACCTGTTTGAATTTAGCCTTGACCTACTCAGCGAAGACGAAAATATCTCCATCCCTGACATTCTCGGCCAAAATGTAACCATTCGCCTTGAGTTACCTGATGGCGAGAACCGCTATTTCAACGGTTGGGTAAGTCGCTTCCGCCAAGTCGGTAGCGAGGGCAGGTTGGCACTATACGAAGCAACCGTGCATCCATGGCTCTGGTTTCTTACCCGTACTTCAGATTGCCGTATATTTCAGAATGTGACTGTTCCCGACATCATCAAGGAGGTCTTTCGCAAACACAACTTTACCAATTTTGACGAAAGGCTGAATGACACCTACCGCACGTGGGAGTACTGCGTGCAATACAGGGAAACCGACTTCAATTTTGTCAGCCGGCTGATGGAGCAGGAAGGCATCTACTACTACTTCTCGCATGAAAGCGACAAGCATACGCTTATCCTGTCCGACTCTTATAGCTCGCACGAACCCATCCCCGGTTATGAAAATATTCCTTTTTACCCGCAAAATGAAGTGGCGGGTCGAGAACTGGAGCACATATCTGAGTGGGTAGTCACGCAACAGATCCAACCTGGTACTTATACCCTGGATGAATATGACTTCAAGCGACCCAGAGCCGAATTACTGGCAACGTTAGCTAACCCCCAGGCGCATGAACATGCAGAATACGAGGTCTACGACTACCCTGGCGAGTACGTAGAAGCCGGTGACGGTGAACAGTATGTGCGCACGCGTATTGAAGAGTTGAACGCTCAGCACGAACAAATGCAGGGTCAGAGCAATGCCCGCGGTTTGACTGCGGGCGGCCTGTTTGAACTGATAGAGTTTCCCCGCCCCGATCAGAACCGCGAGTACCTTGTCACTTCGGCTACCCACTACCTCACACAGAGTGGGTACGAGTCAGATTCCCCGCAGGAAGGCCCTGTCTATTCCTGCAACTTCACCAGTATCGACGCACAACAGCCCTACCGCTCACCACGCACCAGTGCGAAGCCGATAGTCCAGGGACCACAGACGGCCATAATCACCGGTCCAGCAGGTGAAGAGATCTGGACCGACGAACATGGCCGGGTCAAGCTCCAGTTTCACTGGGACCGGTATGGCGAAAACGACGAGAACAGCTCGATGTGGATAAGGGTGTCGCAGGTCCACGCGGGAAAAGGGTTTGGCGGAATAGATATTCCGCGTATCGGCGAAGAGGTTATCGTCGAGTTCCTGGAAGGTGACCCCGACCGGCCCATTGTCACTGGTCGTGTTTACAACGGTGACAACAAGCCACCTAGTGGATTACCCGCAGCTGGCATGGTCAGCGGCCTGAAATCGAACAGCACGCCGGGTGGCGGTGGTGATAACACGATGATGCTGGATGATACTAAGGGCAAGGAGAAAATCACCATCCATGCTCAATACGATATGGGCACAACCGTTGACCATGATCAAACCAATACGGTTAAAAATGACTTCACTGAGACAATAAAAAATAACGCCAGCATTACCATTTCAGAGGGAACTTATAAACATGATGTGAAAGCGAATACGGCGACCTACCATGTTCAAGGCGCACTGACCGAAAACTATGATGATATTCAGTCAACAACTGCAAATAAAGCGATCACTATTGAGTCTGGCACAGCGCATGTGCACATAGATGCCTCTACAGTTATCAAACTCCATGTAGGTGCGAGCACCATTAAAATGGATAGCGGAGGCAATATAACAATTGACGGTGTAAATATTAATATCAATGCAGCATCGACAGTAACGATCAAGGGGAAAATAGTACATTCAGAGGCAACAGCAGAACATCAAACCAAGGGAGCCGTTGTCAGTTCCGAGGGTTCTGCAACAAATACGGTCAAAGGCGGTACGGTCCTCCTCAATCCATGAATAAGTCACTGGAAAAAGCAGCTTCAACGGACGAAAATAATGGTGTATTTGAAATCGTCACTGGAAAAAATGAAAAAGATGAACACGTTTTTTCTGTGATTGTAAAGCGCACTTACGCCATCAATTCCAACGGAATCGTAGAGCGTTGCGATACTGACCACGAGTTGAGAAAGATCGATGCCTACTA
>JAAEOZ010000296.1 GCA_024222685.1 Gammaproteobacteria bacterium
CGGGCTGCCTGATAAAATGCATCGGGGATCGAGCAAAGACCGGCGTAACAGAGTAAAACGATTAGAGAGGTCCAGTGCCAGACATCCATCACCACCGTGGTCATCCACGCTGATACTGGCTGTTGAGTAAAGTTATAGTCAAACCCCATCGAATTTAGCGTATAGCCGAGTAGACCAATGTCGGGTAGTGCAAAAATATTCCACATCGCGCCGACTACATTCCACGGTATCAACAAAGGCAAAGCCATCAATACCAGACACACCGAAACCCAGGGGCCTTTACGCGGCATCGCCAGAGCAACAACAATGCCAAGCGGCACCTCGATGGCGAGTATCATGCCGGTGAATAGTAATTGTCGAAGCAGTGAGTCATGAAAGCGATCAGAACGCAATATCTGCTCAAACCAGGTGATGCCTTCCCAGAAAAAGATATTATCGCCGAAGGTTTCCTGCAGCGAATAGTTAACCACCGTCATCAACGGAATCAGGGCATTAAACGCCACCAGCAAAACTACTGGAGCCACCAACCACCATGCTTTCTGGTTAGTTGTCTTGCTCATGACACTACCTCGAGCAACCAGTCATCACGATATACCCGTATATTTTGTGGGTCGAACCGAATGCCTGGACTCTCCGATGGAATCGTCTGTTCCTCACCGACAACCATTTTTATCTGACTATCTTCATGCCTGACGGTAACGACCTGATAACGACCAAGATCTTCGACTTTTTCGATTTCGACAGGAATGCCGCCATCCACAAAATCAACAAATTCCGGCCTCACGCCGATTTCGAGCTTACCGCTTAAATCGGCGTTGGTCGGGCAACGCGCCGAGAGCAAGCTATTTGCGAAAACCACTTTACCATTGTCAACCTTGCAGGGCAGGACATTCATCCCCGGAGAACCGATAAAATATCCGACGAAAGTATGTTTGGGCGCGTTAAAAAGTTCGACTGGTGTACCAACTTGCACCACACCACCATCGAACATGACAACAACTTTGTCGGCGAAAGTCAGCGCCTCAACCTGATCGTGAGTGACATAAATCATAGTAACGCCTATCTGCTGATGCAATTCCTTTAGTTTTGACCTGAGTTGCCACTTTAAATGCGGGTCTATCACCGTCAGGGGTTCATCGAACAGAATTGCATTAACGTCAGATCTGACCAGCCCACGCCCAAGCGAAATTTTCTGTTTACCATCAGCCGTCAAACCTGAGGCCCTCTGCTGAAGCTGGTCGTTGAGATCTAACATCGATGCGATTTCAGTAACCCGTTGCCTGACCCGGGATTCTTCGACTCCCCTGTTACGCAACGGAAACGCCAGGTTATCGAACACCGTCATGGTGTCGTAGACAACAGGAAACTGAAACACCTGCGCAATACGACGTTCAGTCGTCGGTAAACCTGTGACATCCTCAGCATCGAAAAACACACGACCTTCGGAGGGATTAATGAGTCCTGAAATTGTATTGAGTAAGGTCGTTTTACCGCATCCAGATGGACCTAACAGCGCATAAGCACCACCATCGTCCCAGACCTGATCGATTTCCTTCAGCGCATATTCCACAGGCTGACCGGGTGGCTGTGGGTAGGCGTGTCGCAGATTTTTGAATTCTATTTGAGCCACGGAAACTTCCTCGACATGTTCAAACCTCGATTAATCTTTGCTGAGGATCGAAATACAGACATCGACGCGGGTCAAACACAAAACTACTCTTTTCGCCAAATTGATAGGCATGGATTCCCCTTGATTCACTGACCCAGCTATTACCTTCAACCACAACACGGACAATACTCTCAGAACCGTTTATCTCCGCAATTTGAACTTCACCTTCAAGCTTTACACCGTCACCCTCGGGTAGTAAATGGTGCGGTCGCAGTCCGATTTGATATTGCCCATCAGGCATAGAAGCAAAACTTTCGGGAACCTTCCAACTCACTGTGTCGCTAAGAAATGCCAGGTTCTGGCGTTTCTCGATTGTCGCCGTATTGACGGGAGGGTCTGAAAATACGCGGGCGCATTCCAGCGTTGCTGGTTTTCTATAAATTTCGGCGGTTTTCCCCAACTCGACCAAACGACCCTCACTTAGCGTCGCGGTATAGCCACCCAACATCAATGCTTCGAGCGGCTCACTGGTGGCATAGACGACGGTCGCGCCGGTATCGGCGAATAACTTCGGTAGTTCATCGCGTAACTCTTCGCGTAACTTGTAATCGAGATTCGCCAGTGGCTCATCGAGTAACACCAGATCAGCGCCTTTAACCAACGCTCGGGCCAGTGCTATGCGTTGTTGTTGCCCACCCGACAATTCACTTGGCAAACGTTTAAGCAGTGGCGACAATTTTAACACTTCGGCAAACTTTTCTACCTTATTACGGATTTCTATCTTATCCAGTCCGGCAACCTTAAGCGGTGACGCGATATTGTCGAATACGTTAAAACTGGGATAATTAATAAATGCTTGATAGACCATGGCAACACTACGTTTCTGTACCGGCACAGCAGTTACATTTTCACCACCGGCCCAGATTTCGCCACTACTGGGTTTTTCCAGGCCCGCCATGAGCCGCATCAACGAAGTCTTACCGCTTAGTGTAGTCCCAAGCAGTATATTAAACTGACCAGGTTCCAGGGCCAGACTGGTTTCGTAAATATAGTTTACGGCGCCGACGCGAAGCGAAACGTTTTTTAGTTCTATCGACATCAGACCTTAACTATTGATTGAGTCAATGACTCTTCAGAGCTTGCAATTTCCAGTTTTACCTTATGCTCCCGACAGAGCTGCATGGCTTCACTGTTAATACCCTCATCCGTCACCAGCATTTCTACTTCTGATAAATCACCCACTCGAACGGGCGCCTGGCGATCAAACTTCATTGAGTCGGTAACCAATATCACAGACCTGGCCCTGCGAATAATCGCCTGGGTAACCCGTACCTCTCGAAGATCGAAGTCAAAAAATTCTCCATCATCATCAATCGCCGAACAGCCGATAATGGCATAATCGACTCTAAACTGGTCGATAAACTCCTCGGTACTTGAGCCGACTATACCGCCATCGGCCTGTCGAATTGTTCCGCCGGCGATCATTACTTCCACACCACGGCAAGGCCATAACAAGCTTGCCACATTAATATTATTGGTAATCACCAACATACCATGACCATCGCGAAGATACTCAGCTACTCGTTCTGTCGTGGTACCTATATTGATAAATAACGACGAGTTATCCGGGATTAATTCTGCTGCTCGCTTCGCTATTTCGGATTTCTCTTCAACCATTAATCCTTTACGGGCCCCGTAACCAAGATTTTCGACATGATCCATGATGACTGCGCCGCCGTGCACACGCTGTATCAAATTCAGGTCGTACATCTGGTTAAGATCGCGCCTGATAGTTTGCGGTGTAACCTGCAGGTGCTCAGACAGCTGATCAACCTGAACCGAGCCATGTTGACGGATAAAATGCATTATCGCCTGCTGTCGTCTGTTGATATCAACGGCCATGAAAAACCCTGGTAAGAATTGATTAAGGATCTGCTACCGGGTACCTCATTGCAGGGGACCCGGTAGCATAGCGCCTGTAAAAAATGCCTTAGCTAATCAGTTTTTCCAGCGTTTGATCAACTCGTCGTAGTTGATGGTTTCACCCTTTGGCTTTTCGTTAACTTTGGCTTTCGGTGAGCCAGCCTTATTTAACCATACTGCAGGATCCGATTCAGGATTTAAACGTGGACCACAACCACCATAAATATTGGCTTTTTCATCGGCAGATTGCATGCGCGACATAACCAGATCCATTTCCGAAGCGAGACGATCCATTGCCTGTTGAGGAGTGAATGCACCCGAATTAACGTCACCGATTTGCTGCCACCAGATTTGTGCCAGTTTAGGATAATCCGGTACATTAATACCGGTTGGTGACCACAA
>JAAEOZ010000297.1 GCA_024222685.1 Gammaproteobacteria bacterium
CATTTCCATCCAATTTTCTAATTGATAAGAATGGAGTTATTCGATACGGCTATAGAGGCGCGCTTGAATGGGATTCTAAAGAAGTGCTCGAGATTATAGAAACGCTTTTATGAATTGGTTTTCGTAGGTCGAGCGAACAGGTTTTAATCACCGCGAAGCGGCTGCGTCCTTGACTTTGGTTTTTCAGGGCAGACACTTTTACCAGGACGGAATTGGGCCTTTCTGATCAAACTCGGCAGTCGATGCTTCTAAAGCGAAACACTCCTCTAGGTGGCAATCCACACTCGCCCAATCCCTTCATGTCGACCATTATTTGCCCTGAAAAACCAAAGTCAAGGATGATTAAAACCTATCCACTCAAACGGGGTGTAAGGTCCGATAACTTAAGTCAACGAATCGAAGCGAATACTCTCTATTTCCCATTCGGATTCACTGGCTGTTAACAACAAACAGGATGGTCCGCCATGGGTTCTTGTGCTTCCAGCGGCACCGGGATTAGCTACCCACGGCCGAGTTTGATTATCAATAACCATCTTGTGCGTATGACCGTATATCACCAGTCTACTATCAGGGAATGCATTGCGCAGCGACTGGTGGTCGGGCTTAAACATATCATGGCGGTCACCATGTTCGATAGTAATTCGACCGCCAGGTAAATCAAGTTTGGCAATCAGAGGTATGGTTTTCAAGGTATCGGACTGGCTGGATGGCCAAAAAACATGGTGATCATTATTGCCTGTTACAGCGAATATCTGACCCGTTTTAGGCTGCATGGCTTCGAGTATTGAGGCATCACCTATATCTCCCGCGTGAATAGCGATGTCAGACTGTTTGATGATATCGGCAATGCGTGGATCGAGGTAGCCGTGGGTATCTGAGACAATAGCCACAGTTGTGGTGGTTTTAATCATACAAGTGGGGCGTCGCAAATCCCATTCAATTTGGTGTTGCTCCCATAAAAAGGAGTGATATGACATCTTAATTGATATTGATATAATTCCACCACTTAATTAAAAATATTGGTGATTTATGAGCGAACCCAAGAAAACCAGACCCAAGGTACCTGAAGGTAAATCACGCTATGTTGTAACACGCCAGATGGAAGCCAATGAAAAAGGTTTCGTAGGTTATGAAACAGTCTGGGAATCGTTTCAGAAAGAAGTCAAATACGAAACACCTAAACGCCCCTGATTTAATTCGGTTGCGCTAAACCCCGAGGTAAAGCGCAACCCTGTAAGTAAATTAAGCGTACCGCGAAAGCCGTCGAGGAATTTGACCTCGGCGGTTTTTTTTATGTATTCATACTATCGACCCTTTGCTGTTTTTTTCAGGTTGCGGGTGATGAAAGGAACCGCAGCAGCAGAGTCAACAACTACGACCTGGGTGG
>JAAEOZ010000298.1 GCA_024222685.1 Gammaproteobacteria bacterium
GTTACTGCGCTTGGTAAGTTTCAGGATTTGTCGGGTGATGCTGAACGAGCCGCTGTCAATGCAATAGCTACGGAAATTACAGGTGGCTCCAACATTAATTACGCTAAGAGTTTGATAGGCACACCAGCAATTAGAATCGGTGACGCTACTGCTGGTGTAGATGTTGATGCCGGCACTGAAGCCTGTAATGATGTTGACATTGCAAGTTTGTTACGTGGAAACGCCATTCCGGCGGTTAATGGAAAAGTAGTCGCTTTAACATCTTCGACAGAAGCCTGCGCGGCCGTAGGCGACGATTATACTTGTGCGGTTACCCTTGGCGGTATTGCTCTTAATCCTGTGGTAACAACTACCTTAGTTTGCACGGATACGTAAAAAATTAGTGCTTTTTTTAAATACTCGTCAAAAATTTAAAAGCTGATTTCGATAATGAAATCAGCTTTTTACTATTACCAAATAACCCACTTCTGTGGAATCATATATTCCATCTGAATTTGTATCCTCAAACTCAAAAAGCATAAGATACTCCTGATTAGATTTTCCTGAGTCTGCAAAGTTATAAATAGCCCGACGACTTGATAAATTGAAATACCATCCCTTCCTGTTCATATCACGATCATCACTAATGGTACCCTGATAATTTTCGGGAACACTCCGATATATTGCCAACGGAACAAATGGATTATCTTGATCAAATTTCTGTAAATCTCGTATCTGCCCTTTTATTGCATAGTCATACAACATCATAGCTAGAGCTCCCCGCATTTCGGTCACAACTTGTTTAATAGACACTTCTTCAACACGCTGAGTAAGAGATGAGGTGTAGACAATAAAACTCACCATACAGATTAATATAAAAATAATAACAACAATTGATCTAAATGTTTCTGCACCGGAATTGGAAAAGGTTGATTTCACCGATTTGCAAGCTGAGCAATATCCCACATAGGCACAAATATACCCAGAGCCAGCACTAGCACCATCGCACCAATCGCAATGAAAATTAAAGGCTCAATCTTGTCAGACAATGTCTTCACATCATAATCGACTTCTTCTTCATAAAAGTCCGCAATGAAGGTCATCATTTCCTCAAGATTCCCGGCTTCCTCACCAACCGCAAACATTTGCATCACCACCGGTGTAAACATACCGGTATTTTGAGCAGTCCTGGTCAGCGCTTCCCCGCGCTCTATACCTTCGCGCATGCCATTTACATGTGCAGCAATATAATCATTACCAATCGACCTGGAAATGACATTCATGGCCTGCACTATCGGTACACCGGCGCTGTAAGCCATTGAAAAAGATCTGGCAAATCGAGCCATAAAAGCACGATGTAATATGTCACCAATCAGCGGGGTTCGTAATATAAAGCGGTGCCATTTGTATCGGCCTTCATCAGTATTGATGTAATATTTAAACCCAAAATACATGCCAGTGAGCAGCCCCAGAATCACATACCAGTAATTAACAAAAAATCTGGAGGTATTCAGCAAAAACACAGTTTGCCATGGTAGTTCCAGATTATTCGCTTCGAAGAACTGGGCAAATTTTGGGATGACAAATATATTCACAATTACCATGGCTATGGCAATTGCTATAATTACGGTCGTTGGATAGCGCAAAGCAGTTTTTATATTATTAGTGGTGCGCCGATTGCGATCAATATACTCTGCCATCAAGGCAAAAGACTGATCCAGCCGCCCGGTATTCTCGCCCACCTGTATCATGCTCACATAAATATTTGAAAATACCCTGGGATGCCGTGCGAAGCCTATCGACAGGCTACGACCTGATTCGAGTTGTTCTAATATATCGCCCAGGGATTTGATTAGCAGTGGATTATCGATGGTTTCCAGAATTCCTGATATGGCTCTGGTTACCGGTATACCTGCTTTGATCATTGCACTCATCTGTCGAGTGAACATAAGCAGTTCTTCAATGCTGATATCGTAAAGGTCGAATCTATCCCTGATTTTTACGAGTATGTCTTCCCTGGTCTCTTTTTCTACAATCGAAATCGGAATAACACCTCTATCGGCTAGCAGGTTTGCCACCGTGGAACTGCTGGCACCTTCGATTTCTCCATCTATCAATTGACCATTATTTCCTCGACCTTTGAACGTATACTGCGGCATAGTCTAAAGCTCTATATCGAGCGTTTCCGGCGGGCTGTCGATGATATCTTCACGTACCTGCCCGGCCAGATGCAGTATTTCTTCGATTGAGGTCATGCCATTCGTGGCATGATGGTGTGCAACCGCAACTAGCGGCTCATAGCCGGGTGCGCGCTCAGCGGCCTCAACAAATGCCTGGGTATCACCGTGGCGTAGAGATTCGGCGAGTTCGCCGTTCATATCCAGCAATTCATATACGCCCATTCGCCCACTATATCCTGTAGCACCACATTGCTTGCAACCTCGCCCTATTTTGTACTGGTGGGCATTTACGTTTACACCGAGCCCTTCCATTAACCAACCGGCTTCGAAGGCATCTGGTTGATAATCTTCAGCACAGCTTTTACATACTTTTCGGACCAGACGCTGCGCTATTATGGATCTCAGGGTGGTTGCCAGCATATAACCTTCGACCCCCATATCCATCAATCGTGTGGCAGTGGAAATCGTATCGTTGGTATGCAGCGTTGATAGCACGAGATGACCGGTCATGGCCGCGCTGACACCGATCTCAACCGTCTCCGCATCGCGCATCTCACCCACCATGATGATGTCTGGGTCCTGCCGCAGGGCGCTTCTTAATACGCTGGCAAAGGTTAAACCAATCTTCGGATTTACCTGCACCTGATTGATGCGTTCCAGACGGTATTCAACCGGGTCTTCAACGGTAATGATCTTCGATTTAACCTGATTGAGTTCCTGTAGGGCGGCATACAGTGAAGTTGTTTTACCACTACCGGTTGGCCCGGTAACAAGAATCATTCCATTGGGTAGATGAAAGTTTTTGCGAAATCGACGAAGTAATTCCTGGGGCATACCGAGATTTTCGATATTCAGAGCGCCTCTGGTTTGATCGAGTAATCGCATGACTACCGATTCACCGAACTGAACCGGCATTGTTGAAATACGGACATCGACTTCGCGATTGCTAACTGCCATATTAAAACGACCGTCCTGCGGCAATCGTTTTTCGGAAATATTCAAGCCTGCCATCAGTTTTAGACGAACCACTACCGCAGGTGCGATATTGGTTTCTTTCATTATCTGTTCGTGCAATACGCCATCAACTCTTTGACGGACTCTCAGCACATGTTGATCTGGTTCTATATGAATATCTGAAGCGCCGATCTGAACTGCATCCTCAAATATTGACTGCAACAATTTGGCGACCGGTGCATCGGTCATTTCGGTTTGCAGCAAATCGTTGAGATCGGTTGCGCTCTCCGATAAATCCTGACCCAGTTCCTCTGCTAGTGCGCTGATTTCTTCGGTACGCCGGTAGACCAGATCAAAGTTTTCCAGTAGCTGCGCTTCGGGCACGATAGCCTGACTAACAGCCTTGTTAAGTTTATCCTGAATTTCGTCAAGCGCGTATATATCGGTAGGATCGGCCATGCCAACCAGATAGTCTGTGTCCCGCTCCTCCAGCACTATCGCCCGATAACGTCGCGCCAGCGTTTCCGGTAGAATCTTGGCAACTTCATCACTGTAGTTGTAATTGTTTAGATCGACTAACGGTATTCCAAGCTGGTTGGATAAAAGATTGAGCAAGCTGCTCTCATTTATCATACCGAGTTCGATGAGCGTGCCACCGAGTTTGCGCCCGAGCTTTTTCTGCTCGCTTAACGCTATCTGCAATTGTTCGTCTGTGATCAGTCCCTTTTCAACCAGTAAATCGCCGAGACGAATTTTTTTGCCGAACGCCATTAATTCATTACCTTTTTAAGCATTCGACTTCGTTGTTCGACAAACTGTATTAACCTTTCGTTTAAATTGCCAAGTCTTAATGCTGTCTGGTAGGACTGTAAGGCCTTTTCAAGTTTGGCCTCGTGCTCGAGTGAAATACCTAGCCCTATCCAGTTTCTCGCCTGTCGCCCATCCAGCTTCAGTGCATGATGATAATGTTCGACCGCCTTCTGGTGCTGATCCTTACGCTGATAACTGGCTGCTAACAAAGCGTGTTGAACCGAGTCGAGTTGAGCGGCATTGTGCAGCAGGTTTATCGCCTGCAGATATTGTTGTTGCTGAAACAAGGCTCTTGCAAACGCTGTTCTGAACAGACTTTGTTGCGGGTATTGCTGGTATGATCGTTTTGCCAGCTTGAAATAATTACCCGTATCTCCACTGCGTGAGTAAAGCACAAGTAATTGCTTCTTTGCCGAAAAATCCAGCGGCCCATGCATCAATCCCCGCAGCAAAATCTCCGCGTTGTGCCACTGCTTTGCGCGTATCAATTCAACAGCTTTGTTTAACTTCGCAGAATCACTTAGCGACTGGCTGGTGGATTTGATCTCAACTTTTACCGGTTCCTCTGGAGCTTTCTCTTCTAATGGAGCTTTGGTCTCGTTAACTTTTGCTGTCTGCGATTTCGACCCGGTGTTGATAACTTCTTCGGATTTAATTTGAGGTTGTACCACCACAGATTCCAGTTTAGCAACTGTGATCGGATCCGGTAGTTTTTCAAGCTTGATGGTCCATAGATTTTCATCCCTGTCTTTAACCTGTGCGGTTTTCACCAGCACACCCGGAACGGTTCTTAAAATCACATCGATACCCTGTTGCCGAGTACGTAATTCAAGATTTTCTATCCACCGATTGCTATTTATTCTGGGCGCCTCAATTTCACTGTGGATATTTTTCAGATGGTAGATAAAACTGTTTTCAGACCTCTCCTTAAGATAAGACACAGCCTTTTCATGCATAGAAAACTCCAGGCTGACATCGGATACCGTCTCACGAATTTGCAGTCCTGTTATCTGATTCACAACTGGCTTGCTGGTACTGGTGTTATCCATTTCAGATAATACAGCATCACTGGAACTAACAACTGCCGCTTCTACGGCCTGATTGATTTCAGGTTTATAAATAATTTGATAGTAAATAACAGCCATAGTGAAGACTATCAGGCCGGGCAGCAATATCGACATGACTGTCTTCGACCTGTTCTGAGCGGTTACCCCGCTACTGGCCGCGGCCACCTCAATCGGTGTAAACCGGCTTGATCGAGACTCAAGATCCTTCAGTACATTATTAATAATGCTCATTGGTAGATACTCATGAGCAATACACCAATTGTGAATAACCCCAGCATCGCCAGTTGCAGACCCTGTCGAGCGCTACCGGCCTGTGACTCAGGGCTGGATGTCATAACACTGTCTTTTGCGGCCACTTCTATCTGTTTCCTGGACACATAAAATTCACCACTGGCGTAGGCCTGCATCAGCGCCTTATTGCCTAGCACATTAATAATACGCGGGATGCCCCTGCTAGCTCGGTACAGTGTCTTCCTGGCCTCTCGCACGAAAAGTTCCGGGCCGACATAACCGGCCGCCTGCAGACGATGATGCAAATAAGCACGCATCGCATCTTCACCAAGCGGTTGTAAATGATAAGCATGCATAATACGTTGTTGAAGCTGACGAATACCGCTTTGTGCCAGTTTAGTATCGAGCTCGGGTTGTCCGAACAAAATAATCTGTACCAGTTTACTCTTCTCAGTTTCAAGATTACTCAGTAGTCTTATGGCTTCGAGGCTTTCCTCCGGTAACGACTGAGCCTCGTCGAGGATAATCACCGTTGTTTTACCATTTCTTGCTGTTTCAATCAGATAATCATTAATGCAGGCCAGGTAATTTTCACCATCCAGGTTTTTGCTTATACCCATTTCTGTGAGTAACGCGTCAAGCAGCGCGTTGCAATTCATATAGGGGTTGGGAATATAAACCGTGTTATAGCTATCATCGAGAGCATCGAGCAGCATTCGACAAAGTAATGTCTTACCGGTACCGACTTCACCGGTAACCTTTAGAAAGCCATCACCCGATCTGATCGCGACTAACAATACATTCAAAGCCTCCCGGTGAGTTAAACTCTGATAATAAAACTCAGTGTCTGGTGTCAGACTAAATGGCTTCTCGGTAAGACCATAATACTGTTCGTACATTACTCACCTTCAGGACTTTTATATTCTAATGTTTCAATTCTTGCGGCGCTGTCGTTGATCGAATCTGCCCAGGTCTTATCTGATTTAACCACGATGGGGCGTAACAGAATTACCAGTTCACTGCGAGTATTTACCTTTCGACTTTGTTTAAACAGGCTTCCCAATATCGGTACATCCTTGACGCCCGGCACACCGGCATCGTCGGTACCGGAGCTGTTCTGCATCAGTCCGCCGATGACAACAACCTGACCATTCCTGGCCTTGACGACTGAATCAGATTCTCTGACCGTGCTGAATGCCAGTGGCAACTGTTGTGTCTGCCCGCCTACAGTAATATTCTTGGTCTGATCAGTAACCTCACTGACACTGGGGTGGATATGAAGAATCACCTCGTCCTGTTCACTGATCTGCGGAGTAACATCCAGCGCGATTCCAGAGAAAAATGGGGTCAGTGTAATATCAGGAGCGGTTGTCGTACTGACTGAATTAGACGAAGTATTCGACGATACATCTGTAACAAAGAATTCATCTGAACCAACCTTGATTACTGCTTTCTGATTATTTACGGTCGATATTCTGGGACTGGACAATACCTGCACTTCACCCTGGGTACTCAATAAGCGGATCAATGCACCAAAATCATCGGTAGCGCCGCCAATAGTAAACAGATTGGCAAAGCCGTTATTAGCGCTCGATAACGCGGCAGCGGTATCAACGCCACCGGCATCGTTGAACAACTGTGAACTGCCATCCACAAAACCGGTGTTGCCAAACAGAACCTCTCGACTGGAGGACAGCGCCGCCCAGTCGATGCCCGACTGAAAACTATCGCTTAGCTTCACTTCGATTATCTTGGCTTCAAGAATAACCTGTCGCTGCAAGCTACCCTGAGCATTTTCGAGATAGCTAGCAACGTCGCGTAGCTCTCCCGGCATGGCGCGAACTATGATCAAACCTGCATGACGATCGACCACCACCGAGCGACCACTTCCACTGCCGACAATCGAGCTTACGGTGCTGTGAAGGCCGGACCAGAAATCGGACTGTATACTGGTGTTAATGCTACTCGATTGCGCAGCAGATGAATTACTGGAAGACGAATTGCTGTCGTCATCGGAATCATTTCCTGAACCACTGTCTGCAAGCTGGCCTGAACTAACCGTCATGGTTGATTCACCCTGTCGTGCTATATTGAGATAATTAACTGCGAATATTTTAGACTGGATACGTGCTGGTAAAACGATATATCCACCGGTCGATTGCCTGAATTCATAACCGTACACTTCCCTTGTCAGAGCCATGACTTGAGCAACGCTGACGTTTTTAAGATCCAGAGATATTTCTCCACTGACACTGGGGTGTACCACCATATTAATGTCGGTATCTTTCACCAGGCTCATGAAAAACACCCTGGCCGGCGCATTCGACACGGAAATATCAAATGCCATTTCCTGCCTGACATCATCGTTCAGACCCGGCACGGCAATACCGCTATCGAGAACCAGTTCATCCAGAATATCATCGGGAGGCACGATGGCTTCGACTTTGGCTGGCTCACCGGCCTCTGCCATGGCCTGCTTGATACTATCCCTGGTTTGTTGCGAATTCTCGTTGCTCTGAGTCGATACACAGGCAGTCAGCAGTAATCCTATCGCAGGCAGGAAATATTGAATTTTTATCATAAATTACTCTTTACCGACTTCTTCCTGACAGAAATTAATCTGTTATCCAGTACCAGTTTTATTCTTTTACCATTGCGGACTAACTCAACACTGTCTTTTAGAATTCTAAGCACTTTAGCATTTTTGATTTTGTCCCCAACTACTAGCATACGATCATTAATAATGGCGACCTTACGGGCTTTACCAATTAATACAGTACTAAGTCGCAGCTGTTTTTCCGGCGTCTTTTTTACCGTAATTAGCTTCGCCTGAGCAGCGCCCTGGCGTTTATTTTTTGCCAGCCTGAACTGCTTCAACGCAAATGCCGGTGGTTGCATCGGGTCACGAATATTATCGGCTGCAAACACAATATCTGAAGTTAACGTCACTCCAGAAAACATTAGCGGAATAAGTAAAATAACAGTTCGTGATAATCTAGACACCGACCCATTCCTCACGAGTACTTAAAGTGGAGATATTCAGCTTCACGGTAATATCTGGATGTTCGATGCTGACAATCTCAATTTCATCCCAGATCAACTTTTGATCTATGCTTTCCAGTTTTTCTATATAACCCAGGATATCGGAGTAACTCCCACTAAACTTTACTTCGAGGACATGCCGGTAAATTCCCGGGTCTTTATCCTCTTCTCCTTTAGCAGGGGTTATCGCAGGACGAACTTCGAGCCTTTGTAAATTTAGAAGTTTCAAACCAGATTCTCGATAAATCATTCGACTCATCAAACTGAACATATCTTCGGGGTCGATTAACTCGATGGTTTTGAGTTTCAGGTCTTCTTCAATCTGCTGTAATTTTGCTTTTAACTGAAGCAGTCTTTGTTGTTTTTCCCTGTGGACACCATCAGCAATGCGTTGACGAATTTCATTTACTGCGACGATACTGGCACTCACTTCTCTGGAAACACGTTCATTATCAGCTTTTTGCGCATCGATCACAGTCATGGTCGGCTGCGCGTGTAAATGCCACCAGCCAAAAATCAATACAACGACAACAACGACAGCAAGCAATAACCTTTCTCGAAGACTCAGCGCATTGAACCTGGCAATATTCGAGATAGCCGCGTTAGTCATTCAACAACTCCTCTGAAGCTATTTCAAAATCCACTTTCCAGGCCGTTTTGTCATCTCGCTGTAATCGAAATACGTCAAACCGGTTTCCGGCAAATGCTCTTTCCCGACTAAATTGATCGAAGTAGGTCGGTACCAGCTCTTCGTTTAAACTGCTGCCCCGTATTCGTACAAAATTGCCCGACAGTTTTATCTCATTGAGCCATATATTTTCCATATGCAGGTTTGATAAAGAAATCAAATAACTGGAGAAACCCTGATTAGAACCAAAGCGATTACCATCGACAAAATCTATAATTTTATTCCTGGCTCGAATTTCACGGCTAACATCGGTAATTTGATCGTCGAAGCGAGTATCGGCGAGTAGCTTAGTTAGCTTTGAATTCGCGATAGCAAGTTCCTCGGCTAAACTTTGTTGCTGCTGCTTTATAGCCAGGTTAGTAGAAACAGCACTATCCATTTCCATCTGCAGATTGACACTGTATGCGGCCATACCAGAAATAACTATCAACAACAGCAGCGCGATTTGTGCCGCAGTCAGAAACTGTCGTTTTTGCCGAAACCGATCCTGATATAGATTAATCTGTTGCTCTATCACTACAACACCCCTCGCATTGACGCACAATAAGCGTTAAAGCATAAAGGTTGCAGATTTGGCGACTGCTCATCATCACTTCCAGTTTCCACAAAATCGATATCGAAACTGGTCAGATTTTGCAGATACAGCGCCATTTTTTCCGTCACAGCGGTACGTGGAAAAATTTCCATCAAACGCACTGAACCGAGGCCGTAATAGCTTTCGTAGTAATCCATTGATCGCTGGATTTCGAGCAACAACGAATCATACACGGACTGATCTTCGCTACTGGCTGTTTGCAGCTGCAGCGAACCAATTTTAAAACTTCGCGAAACGTACAGGTCAGTATCATTAAATATACTTAATTCGCCGGTTTGTTCACCAATAGACAATACTGCCTGGGTCATTTCTGAACTATTACGGATACTGGGCAGGTTTTTACGAACCAGATCATAGATATCTATCGCTTCTAGCCTCAGACCACTGGAATTGATACTTTCGACATAACTGGCGATAACTGAGTCCTGAGCGGAAACGACACTTACCTGCTGGGTGTTATTTTTACTGGAATCAGGCATCGGATACATTTCTACAACGGCCGAGTCAATATCGTAACTTACGAGATCCTTAATCTTCCAGGTCAATGCCTGGATCAGTTCGGATTCATCTACATTGGGTTTCTCAATTTGATTGATATCACAATCATCATCATTCATAAGGCATACGCAGGGCGTTTTATGCAGCCCATGCTGGTTAACCCAGCTATGCAATGCCTGCCTCTGAGATGAAGAACCCTGAGCTTCGATAAATTCCTGTCGAAGAATCTTACCCGGCGTTTTTCCACCTGCTTTGACCTGAACCACCGCCACACCATTTGGCAGGTAATCGACTCCTACCTGGGTATCTTTTCTGGCTGCGGAAAAAAATTTCAATTCAATCTCCGATGTCGGCATATTGCACGACAAAAATTAAATTGCCTGAACTTCTGAGAATAACCACCAGGCAAAGCGAACACCTGATCTAGATTATAGTACGGAATTTTTATTTTATTTACCTAGATATTGCTTAAGAAAAACACCATAAGTTATTGTCATCATTAAAAATATTAGCCTATAGTGTACATTTATCAAGTCATCCACCGGCTTTAATCCAAATATGTTCCATATCGTACTTTTTGAACCAGAAATTCCACCTAATACCGGTAATATCATACGCCTGGCGGCGAACACCGGTTGTTATCTGCATTTAATCGAACCACTTGGTTTTGAACTCGATGACAAACGACTACGCCGGGCCGGACTTGACTACAGTGAATGGGCTAGTATTGGATCTCACGAAAACTTTGAAAAATTCAAAAATACAATTAATTTCAATAGCTTATATGGGTTTACAACAAAGGCTCAACGAGTCTATAGCGAAGTCAGTTTCGAGCCAGAAGATGCCTTACTATTTGGACCCGAAACACGCGGACTGCCACAGAATATTCTTGAGTCACTCGGTAGAGACTATTGCCTGAGGATTCCTATGGTAGACAGCTCAAGAAGTTTAAATTTATCCAATACTGTTGCAATTGCAACTTTTGAAGCCTGGCGACAACTTTCCTTCAAATAAGAAATAGCATGCGGTTAGCGATTTATTCAGCGCGTTGTGGACGATTTTCGAGATTTTGCACCGCGTCCACGGGTTTTACAGCTTCGTAGAGTACACGGTAAACCTGTTCCATTATCGGTAATTCGAGCCTGAGCTCCTGAGCCAGCAAATATATTGCTTTGGCTGCACGTAAGCCTTCAACAGTCTGTCCGACCACGATTTCAGCTTCAGCTACTGATTTACCCTGCCCGATTGCTAGACCAAATCGTCGATTTCTACTCTGATCATCGGTACAGGTTAAGATCAAATCACCCAGCCCGGCGAGACCCATTAGTGTCTCCTGCTGAGAGCCTAGTCGACTGCCCAGTCGCATTACCTCCGATAAACCTCTTGTCATCAATGCCGCGCGCGTATTAGCACCAAACCCCAGTCCATCGGCAATACCTACTGCAATCGCCAGTATATTCTTCAAAGCTCCGCCAAGTTCCACACCAATAACGTCTTCCGAGGTATAACAGCGAAAGCGATTACCATGTAACAGTCCGGCAAAAAAAGAAGTATCGGCGGCATCGTTACCGGCACAGGTAATTGCCGCAGGTAAACCACGGGCAACTTCGGCGGCAAAAGTCGGGCCGGAAATAACACCGTAATTATGGCCCGGCAATTCTTCAATGACCAGCTCATGGAGAAGTTTACCGGTTTCAATTTCAAATCCTTTGCTGGCCCAGAATATACTGATTTTCGATTCGAGAATTGAACTCAGGCCCTGTAAAAATCCACGAAAAGCTTTACTGGGAATAGCAATCAACACTGCGTCGGCACCATGCAGGCAATCACTCAGACCCGCGACTGGGATAATAATATCTTCCAGCTTTATTCCCGGCAGGAATTCTCTGTTCTCCCGGTGGCGGACGAGACGTTTGATATGCTGCGGTTCGTGGCCCCAGAGATTAACTCGAACACCATTTCGAGCCAGTTGCATGGCCAGAGCAGTACCCCATGAACCAGCACCAAATAATGCGACAGTTCCCTTATCAGCCATACCGGCTAATGTTTAACTTGCTCAGATTCTGAAGATTCGTCCTGTGTTTCGCTTGCCTGCTTTTCATTTTGTGATTTTAAATGCTGCTGGTATAAAGCATCGAAATTTACCGGAGACAGGATTACTGGTGGAAAACCACCCCGAACCGTCAAATCGGAAATCACTTCACGTGCATATGGAAACAGAATATTCATGCACTGGCTTCCTAATAAATAGCTGCTTTCCTGATCATTAAACCCCGAAACTGCAAACAGGCCGGCCTGTTGGACTTCAATTAAAAACGCCGTCTGATCTTCCTGGCTGACCGTTGCTGTAATCGACAGTACTGCCTCGTACATATCTGAGGCAACTTTGGTATGGCGGTTGGATAAATTCAAATCAATTTTTGGTTCCCACTTCTGGAAACTGAAAACTTTCGGCGTTGCGGGTGACTCAAAAGATACATCTTTGACGTATATCTTCTGTATCGAGAAATGGTTTTTCGGAGCTGGTTCGTCGCTCATGAGGACTGTTCTACAGATAAAAAACGGAACTATATCAGTACAGGCTTTATAAATATATGGCTGATTAAGCGTCTCTGTAGAGACCTGGAACGTCAGCGTATTGTATCTATTTTTTACTCAGCGGCATGTGAGCTTCCTGCCAGGCGGTTACTCCACCACTGAGGCTATAAACGTGGTCAAAACCAGCTTTATTGAGCACCTTACATGCGATACCAGATCGAGTACCATTTTTGCAATACACAATGACATGTTTTTTACGATGCTTTTCCAGCTCACCAACTCTTTTGTCGATACCACTTACCGGAATCTGAACCGCTTTTGCAATTTTCCCGGAAGCTGTTTCCGCCGGCTCGCGTACATCAAGCAATAACATATTCTCTTCTTCGTTATTCATCATCTGCACGGCGCTAGCCGGGGTTAAACTGGAAAAGCGCTGCGTTGCCAGTTTCATTTCGTTTAGAAATGTCAGTACCAGCAGAGAAACAAAAGCTATCGCCAGAATCGCGTGATTGGTGGCAAATTCGGTTAATTGTGTCAACATAAAAAATTTAAGCGGAACAGAAGATTTCTTGCATCATGCCTATCAGGCGTAACGTACGAGCATCGCTAACCCGATAATACACCCGGTTCGCATCTTTGCGCGACGCAAGTATACCTTTATCTCGCAAAATGGCGAGATGTTGTGAAATATTACTCTGCGAAGTGCCGACATTATCAACAATGCCCTGCACACTGACTTCCATGCCGCCCAGCGTACAGAGAATTTTTAACCTTAAGGGGTGCGACATGGCTTTGAGGGAACGTGCAGCCAGTTCGATATCTTCCTGACGTTCCATCAATTGACTAGCGTCGATCGATTTTACCATTTCAGCACTCATATAACTGTATTACCATTCATTAATATTAGCGTTCAATTATGGAATATCATCTATTACTTGTCCAGATGCGAATTCAAATTGATTAAAGTATCATCTGGCTTTGTCATAAGTAACGACACGATTCTGAAATTTCACCTTATGCATTTGAATATTGCAATACTGTCCATTTTTCTGGTAACGGTAGTATTTACTCCGTTAGCCACGCTGGCAGACCAGAAATCACAGAAGCAAAAGCAGCTGCGCACACTGCAGTCGAATATCAGTAAACTCAAGAAGGTTATTGATGTCAAACAGGACAGCAAGTCCCGCTATGCTGCTCAGTTACGTAAAATCGAAGGCCAGATAGGTAAATTCAGCAAAAAAATTAGAAATACCGAAAAACAGATTAGACAGAGCAAATCAGAGCTGGATAAATTACGACGTTCCAGAAAGTCACACCAGAAAAAACTGGTGCAGGAAAATGACTTCCTTGCTCAGCAGGTACATGCCGCCTACACCCTCGGAAAACAGGAGAAAATTAAATTACTCTTCTCGCAGAAAGACCCGGCTGCACTGCAACGTAACCTGATTTATTACCAGTATTTTTCTAATGCACGCGTTAATCTTATCGACGAAATAGAAAACAGTATCGAGGCAATTCTCAGTACGGAGTCGAAAATTGGTGCAGAAAAGCAAAAACTTGACCAAAACTTCCAGATACTCAAACAGCAAAAGTCAAAACTCGACAAAGACAGCAACAAACGTAAAACCATCATAAACTCATTGGGTAAGCAGATAAAAAAACAGGGTGGTCAATTAAACCAGTTAGAGGATGAAGCAAAGCAGTTACAGAACTTAATCGACTCTATCAGTGATATCCTGACTGAAATTCCCGAACCTGATCTGGATCGTAAAGCTTTTGCAAAGCTTAGAGGCAAACTGGCCTGGCCGGTGAAGGGAAAGCTAAAGCGAATGTTCGGCCGTCAGAAACCACTATCAAACCTGCGTTGGCAGGGCGTAGTAATAGAAGCACCGAGCGGACGCCATGTACACGCGGTATCGCACGGCCGGGTAGCTTTTGCGGACTGGTTACGCGGCCTCGGTAACTTAATCATTGTCGACCACGGTAATTCCTATCTATCGCTATATGGCCACAATGAATCACTGTTTAAAAAAGCGGGGGACTGGGTAGAGCCAGGTGATATTATTGGCAGCGTCGGTAACAGTGGTGGCCAATCAAGACCAGCATTATATTTTGAGATTCGCAAAAAAGGTAAACCGCAGAATCCATCAAAATGGTGTAAGTCGGGCAATCAGTTTGCATCCAGGTAATAACTGAAGCCTGTGTTTGGTACTTTTTAATGAAGAAATGTTGGCGAATACACGATATATTCCGTTCAATCACAGATACCAGGCGGATTAGATAAATATTTTGCTCTGTTTACAACTTCCTGGCTGCTATCTAGTCTACAATTAAGGCATGCCATCTGGAGAACTAAATGCTTAACCAATTACGTAAATCTACCGGTTTTCTGACCGGGATATTACTTGGCCTTTCGCTGGCAATCGGGCACAGCGTATATGCACTCAAAGAAGACCAGCAAATACCTTTTGAGGACCTTCAGGCGTTCACAGAGGTATTTGCAAAAGTCAAATCCGACTATGTTGAATCGGTAGATGACAAAAAACTCGTCGAAGATGCTATCAGAGGCATGCTTAGTGGTCTTGATCCCCATTCATCTTTTTTAAATACCACTGAATTCAGTGATCTCAAGATTGGTACTACCGGCCAGTTCGGCGGCCTGGGAATAGAAGTTGGCATGGAGAATGGCTTTGTTAAAGTCATATCGCCGATTGACGACACGCCCGCCTCACGCGCCGGCATTCAGGCCAGCGATTTAATCATCAAGCTTGATGATAAACCAGTTAAAGGCATGACCCTGAACGATGCCGTTAAAGTGATGCGCGGTGCACCGAATACCGATATCGTACTAACCGTCGCGCGGGAAGGTGAATCCAAACCGCTCATTTTCACTATTACCCGGGAAATCATCCGAGTAAAAAGTGTCAAAAACCGAATACTCGAACCTGGATTTGGTTACGTTCGAATTACCAATTTCCAGTCACGTACTACAGCAGATTTACTAAAGGCTGTTTCTGATTTGCAAAAACAACAACCTCTCGAAGGTTTGATTCTCGATCTTCGTAATAATCCCGGAGGCGTCCTTAACGGAGCCGTAGGGGTTTCTGATGCATTTATCAATAGCGGCCTGATCGTTTATACCGAAGGTCGTGTTGAAGATTCCAGCCATCGCTATACAGCCACACCCGGCGATAGTCTAAACGGGGCTCCACTTGTCATACTGATCAACGGCGGCTCGGCTTCGGCCTCCGAAATTGTTGCTGGTGCCATGCAGGATCATAAACGTGCAATTATCGTAGGCACTAAATCTTTTGGTAAGGGTTCGGTACAGACTATCCAGGAATTACACAACGGTTCGGCCGTAAAACTTACCACCGCGCGCTATTTCACCCCGAAGGGCCGCTCTATTCAGGCAAAGGGTATCGAGCCTGATATTAAATTGAACACACTGAAAATTGCTGCCGATGCTCAGAAATCGCGCCGGGGGTTTTCTGAAAATGACCTTGATGGTCATCTCAGTAATCCCAACGGAGACGAGGCCGCGGAGAAATCTGCTGATGCCAGCAAGACCTCTGAAAATCTGGCCGAAACCGACTTCCAGTTGTTTGAAGCGCTGAACCTTTTAAAAGGACTGCGAATTATGAATCAGTTACAAAACGGCTAAACGCAGCTATGCGTGGAATGCTGTTATCCATACTGGGGTTATGCTCGACCTCGATTAGTGTGGCAGATCAAACACCGGTGTTATCACTGGTAATTGACGATCTCGGTTATTCACTACAACATGGCCAAGCTGCCATAGAACTGAAGGGCGACCATACCTATGCGATAATTCCTGGCACACACTACAGTAAAAAGCTGGCCAGGCACGCCGATTCATTCCATAAGGAAGTAATTCTACATTTGCCACTACAGGCCACTAACCCTGGCTCAGCATCGGAATCCAATGCTTTACACGAAGCCATGGATGAGGATCAGATTGCCAACAATCTGTCCGATATGCTATCTGAAATCCCATCCATAAAGGGTGTAAATAATCATATGGGCAGCTTTCTAACGGAAATAGATTATTTCATGCGCCCAATCATGGAAGGCATCAGAGCATATAATCCTGATCTTTATTTTCTCGACAGTCGCACATCCCCCAGAAGTATTGCCTACTCTGAGGCGATAGAATCCGGGCTGGCTTCGATCACACGGGATATATTTCTCGATAACGATCGCAGCAATACGGAGTCCATACATTTCCAGTATCAGTTATGGTTGCAAAAAGCCAGAGAGCAGGGTCACGCTATTGCGATCGGCCATCCGCATCCGACTACTATTCGTTATTTGCAACAACATCTCGCGGAAACACAAAAGCAATTCCGGTTTTACAGTGTGTCGAAATTAATTCGCCAGCAATTTGTAAAACATAACACCCCAGAAAGCGTAGAAGACAATCAAACCCTGGTGCAAAGTAAGTTATCAAATAACATCGAATAAATAATGTCAGGTAATTAGTCGATTTTTTATCTGAAAGGGCTGGAGGGAAAAATCGATGCTGGAACGAGATTCACTCAATAAGCTGCTACCTGGCAATAATGTACAATCAATCTTAAAAAAGGGTTCTTCGGCAAAGCATGCCATAGAAGCGCTTCAGACTACTCTCCACTGGCTTGGATTTGATGCAGAGCTTAACTGGGTTAAATATGGTGCAGACGGTGCATATGGTAATTCAACTGCCGCCGCTGTTGCTGCATTCGCAACTCGTAACGGTAATTCTGCAAAAGGCAACAGGGTCACACAGCAGATTCTACGGAAAATCCTGGATCGCTACGACATTCTCGAAGAGTTGAAGCAGCTTTCAGATGATTTGGATAAAAATTTAACCGAGAGGCATTATAAATTTCGCGGCAACGAAAAAATTCGAAATGCCTCACTTCAAACCCTGCTCAACGAGTTAGGTTTTGGATCGCAACTTAAATGGAAAAGATACGGCGCAGACGGAGATTATGGCAGATCCACAGTAGCAGCAGTCGCCGCATTAGCAAAGCGCCAGGGTGATAACAGCAAAGGCTATATCCTGACAAAAGAACTGGCTCAAAGTATCGTTATACAGCTTTCATCTTTGTTTGGAGACAACTGGGAAACACCATCAACAACCATTACTCTGAAACCAAGAAAACTCGAAATAAAGGCTGTTACAGGAAACCGGAATCGCCAGTATATTAGAGTTTCTAATGGAGACAGCAGTAAACAATTTGGCAAGTTCCGTAAAGGCTTATTTACTACTGGAAATCAGAAGCCATTACAGTTTATGCAGTCTCATGCTACCGAACTACGTGCACTCAGGATTAACAAATCCGAGATAAATATTTTGGCAGCAGTTGCCGAGAATGAAGGTAATCTTGATGCGATCAACACCTGGGACAACGCATTTCTTTCGTTCGGCATGTTCCAGTGGACGGCAGGTGTAAATAAATCCAGAGGCGAATTGCCCGCTTTACTGGCACGTATCAAAAACAGGGACTCGGACCTTTTCGAAAAGTATTTCGGGCAACATGGTCTGGATGTGTCAGACATTTCTACCAACCTGACAAATGGCCTGTTTTCCCTCAATGGTAGCAAACTCAAAACAGCTCAGAGTAAAGAGGTGCTACGCAAGCCTTCGCTGGCCTTTTATTTCTGGCTCGCCGGTCAGGATTCGGCTATCCAGGCAATCGAACTCAAGCACGCTATTCGGCGTCTAGATCACTTTTATTCCAGCGATCACTACAAAGTTGCTAACAGTTATAAAGTGTCCGATTTAGTGACCTCGGAGTACGGTGTCTGTTTACTCCTGGACAACCATGTAAATAGGCCATCCTACGTGAAGGGCTGCCTGGCCAAAGCGCTCAAAGAGACCGGTTTAAATCATCCTCAGGATTGGAGTACTTCAGAAGAACGTAGTTTAATAGAAGCTTATCTTAAGATTCGCGTAGACTACGGAAACTCCCCAATGACAGATGCTCAAAAACGCGCGGCAAGAACCAGCAAACATCTGACTAATGGTACTATCTCCGATATTCGGGGCTCGTTTAAACGTCACTGACACA
>JAAEOZ010000299.1 GCA_024222685.1 Gammaproteobacteria bacterium
GATGACGATCGAGCCGGGCATGGAATTCGCGCCCGGCAAAATGCTGGTACACGAAGAAAATCTGGTGATTACTGAAGATGGATGTGAATTGCTGACCCGGCGTGCCTCGAAGGAAATGCCGGTGATTACCGAATAAACACAATCAACCGACTTCATCTTTATTCGGCTCCTGCTTTGTGGATTGCGCCCAGGACGAATTTTCTTTCGAGATCAATCCCTCGACGCGTAAGACCAGGGTTTGAAACGCATCGTCTCTGTTATAAGGCTCGACACCGGTAGCAAACAGATACTTCTCATGTTTTAACTGTTCAGCCGTGGTGCGATACTGGATCCAGTTTTCCTGAAATTTATAGTGTGATTGAGATGCCGAAACGACCGCAATAATGACGCCAAGTCCACCAACAAGCCATGAAAAATAGGTCCAGTCAGCAAGAATAGTGGCACACAGCGGTATGATCGCAGCAGTTACAAATTCAAGCATTTTCAGGCGCTTGAAACTACGCTGATTGCTTTGGCTCTTGCCATCGTACCAGTTG
Source organism: Gammaproteobacteria bacterium (assembly GCA_024222685.1). Classification (GTDB taxonomy): domain Bacteria; phylum Pseudomonadota; class Gammaproteobacteria. Next base: position 537 of record JAAEOZ010000299.1, read on the forward strand.
AGTTGATCTTCGAGTCGTTGTTCCAGATATTCCTGCTCATTCATGTACCGCTCTCCACCAAATTCGGTTCAGTTTACCTGCATATTCTAACTTGATTACAGACAACGACCAATTATCTCATCGATCTGGCTTCAGCTTTTCCTTTATCAAATTCGGTTCGACGTTTAACAATCTGTTGCGGGCTTAGCAGTTTTGCATTCGAATAATCATCCTGCCAGTTTTCCTGACCCGACCAGACAAACGGAGACTGCTCAGTAGTACGCGGTTTTCTGGCGCTTACCAGCATCTCAAGAGCCTGTCTGGCAATCGCCAGTTGCGAACCTGCATCATCTGGCAGGCCCGCACTGTTACCCAATGGAAAGTTATTGAATAAAAACCGCGGTACGCCGACATATTCGACGATATCTTTCGCACAGCCCATGATCACTGTGGAAATTCCTGCCTGCTCCAGTGCTCTGGCCGCAAGACTCACCGACTGGTGGCAAACCGGGCAATTAGGAACCAGAACAGCCGCATCAAGCTTATCTTCGCGGCATCGTTCTAGCAGCTCGACACAATCAACTGTAATGCCTGTTTTCTGCGAGCGATTAGTTGGCAAGCCATAAAAACGTTCCGATACCCTGTTGATAACCCCGGAACTTTCCAGCTTTTTAAATGCCTTCAGCGGGAAATAAGTAGCCTGGTCACTTGCAGCAGTATGATCACGATCATAGGCAATATGCGATATACGTAGGTCAGGTTCAGGCAGCGTTGATTCGCTATAAACAGAGTAAAATTTAGCCAGACCATTGTAGGCGGCGCCAGGCCCCTGGTCGCCCTTGTCGGCCCGAAATAACGCGGCCGTGGTAACGATGCCGATAGTGGCTTCGGCTAACGGTCCGCATAAACGGGTAAAAGGCACTTCGTCGAAATGCGCCCAGCGGTAAGAATCTCCATAGCCCAGTACCCGGTAATACTCGGCGATTCGCTGGAGGTAATTTACCGGCTCGTCATCGGGCATGAGCAGTCACTGATTTAACAATCTGAAAAAAGTTCTCGACCAGTTGATCACCCTTATCATCGGTATGGTAGTTGTGCATTAACTCGGGTGCCCTGTATCGCCACACGGTACCCAGTGTTTGATCGCTACCCTCGGGATGAAACTGGGTGGTATAACAATGATGCCCGAAATCCAGCGCGGCGACAGGTACGCGGCTACTGCTCGCCAGTAATGTTGCCCCGGCAGGAATGTCGATAACATGCTCGCCATTGGCATAATGAAAACAGTCACCGTCATTAACCATCTGCATGACAGGAGATGATTTTCCCGCTTCGGTTAAACGTATCGGGAAGGTACCGGCAAACGGCCCCTCAGCCAGTCGCTCAACCTCAGCACCCTGGCTGTGGGCGATTAACTGATGTGAACCACAGATGCCGAGTATCGGGATTTTATTTTCTCGTACCACAGGCAACCAGGCGCTCATGTATTGTTGCCATTCGGTATTATCGTGTACCGAGTTATAACTGCCGGCCAGCACTACACCATCGATGTCGGAAATGGAAGGTAAAGCTTCACCGAGGCAGACGTTGCAGGTCTTTATAACAAATCCGGCGTGATGACTATATCGCTTTACAAACCACTGCCCTTCATTTTCACGGTCTTCAAAACAATCGTAAACCGAGGCATCAAAACTGCCCGGTACGCCCATCATTTCGATGAAGTAGATTCGCGTGAGATCGGAAGTCACTGAGATACGGACATAGTAGCCAGGTTACAGCCTGGTTTGGCTAGCGTTCCTGATCATAATCTGTGGTTTCTGACGATACCGGCTCATCGTCGACTTCAATCGCCGAGCTGCTCGGATTCTGTTCAATAAGATCAAATGACTTGCTGGCACCGAGAGTTTGTGCGCCCTCTGCCAGATGTTTGTAAACCCTGACAGTGTTTTGTGCCAAATCGTTGACAAGTTCCGCAGTCTTGTCGAAGTGCTGGCTGACACCTTTTTTATAGTTGTCTAATTCTGCTCTTGCTTCTTCCAGTTCAGATTTTACCTGGTCAGCCTGCTTTACTGATGGCGAGAATAGTTTAAAAGCCAGAGCACCTGCTATTGCGCCAGTAAACAGGGCAATAAAACCAAATAGCCAGACAGAGCTTTCAAGTTCCACAGTGTTGATATGCAACAAACAGTTATAAAGACATATCCGATTATATGTTAAGCCTGGCTGTAATCATATTGACAAAGCGATATATCTTACCTGAAGGGCCTTATCCAGATATACGGCTTTGATCTTGAAATGACCGGTTTCTGGTTGGGTTCCTGGTACCGATACAAAAATTTTTAACACCCGCCGGTGTGACTCATGCTCTTGATACTCTGCGTTGCTGATTAGAATCATCAGCATCGATCGCTCGTAAAATGCCACTGGCTATCTGATCTAACGATAACACCTCAATCACACCCCCCTTTTCGCTCGCCGCCTTGGGCATACCGTAGACCACGCAACTGCTTTCATCCTGCCCAATCGTATAGGCTCCGGCATCAAACATTTCTTTCATACCAGCCGCACCGTCATCACCCATCCCGGTTAAAATCACGCCCACGGCATTCTTACCCGCATATCGGGTCGCTGAACGGAACAATACATCTACTGAAGGCCGATGACGGGCAACCAGAGGTCCATCACGCACTTCGACATAATAGCGGGCTCCACTACGTTTCAACAGACTATGTTTATTTCCGGGGCCAATCAGGGCATGGCCCCGCAATACCGAATCACCATCCTCAGCCTCCTTGACGTTAATCCGGCATAAATCATTCAATCGTTTTGCAAACGCGCTTGTAAATCCTTCGGGCATATGCTGGATGACCACTATTCCAGGCGAATCCTGTGGCAAGGTTTCCAGAATCTGGCGTACCGCTTCTGTACCTCCGGTCGAGGCCCCTATAACAACAACCTTCTCTGTGGTTTTAGCCATTGCTCGACCATCCGGGCTGCTCAATACGGCATCGGCAGTTAATTTGGGTTCGACCAGTGCTGTCCTCGGCTTCAGGCGTGAGAGCCTTGCCCTGGCTGCTCCTTTGACTGCATCGGTGAGCTGCACCCTGGCTTCCTCAAGAAACTGACGGGTTGAAACCTTGGGTTTCTTGATAATACTGACCGCACCGTATTCCAGCGCTTTGAGGGTCGTCTCTGAACCGGTTTCGACCAGCGTCGAGCAAATGATTACCGGTATCGGATTCTGGGTCATGATCTTTTGTAGAAATGTAATACCATCCATGCGTGGCATTTCAACGTCCAGAACCATGACGTCGGGCAACTCCTTGCGCAGTTTTTTTGCCGCAATAAAAGGATCGGCTGCGGTCGCCATAATCTCGATTTCCGGATCTGACGAAAGCACATCGGCCAATGTACTGCGCACCAGCGCAGAGTCATCAACCAGCATTACCTTTATTTTTTTCATACTTACTGGATTCCACTCCCGGTTGGTTTGCGATATACCATTGGCGATACTGGTCTCATATCTGTATCCAGCCCGTTAAGAGATTCCGAATGCCCGACAAACAAATAGCCCCCCGGAACCAACTGTTTCTCAAAGCGTTGTATGAGTTTTTCTCGCGTCTCGGTATTAAAATAAATGAGGACGTTGCGACAAAAAATGACATCCATTTTTTCCGTCAGGTTAAAGTTTCGATTCATCAAATTCAAACTCGCAAAACGCACGCGGTCTCTCAGATTAGGTCCCATTTGCACCAGTGCTTCTGCCGGATTCCTGCTGCGTAGCAAGTACTTTTTACGAATCGAAAGTGGCACGGGCTCGATACGATGTTCTGGATAAACGGCGGTTTTCGCCGTATCGAGGCTGGATTTTGAAATATCCGTCGCCAAAATATTAAAGCGTATGCCGACAGATTTCTCAAGCGCTTCATTTAGCACCATTGCCAGCGTATAGGCTTCTTCTCCACTCGAACAACCGGCGCTCCAGACATGTAATTCACGGCGACCACTGGACTTATTTTGCTTCATCAACTCGGGCAAAGCATCGTCAACCAGGTATTTAAAATGTACTGGCTCGCGGAAAAAGTCTGTTTTGTTTGTAGTAAGCGCGTCTACCAGATGCAGACGCTCATGTCTGCCTTCTGGCGTATCTAATACAAATTTGAGATAAGTTTTATAGCTGTTGTAGCCTAATTGATGCAATCGTCTACGCAACCGACCTTCGACAAGAGTGTGCTTGGAAGCCGATAATTGAATACCGACTTCCTTGTCAATAAAACCAATAATTCGATTTAGTTCAGCTTTCTGTAGAGAAATGCCATTACTATTAGACCGAATTGCTTGCGAGTTCTGCACTTTCCACCACCGCATTCACTTCGTCAACAGAAACCTGGCTACCATCCTGAATCTCGCTGATCTGATCAACAGAAAATACTCGATTCATATCAAGAATGATCACAAAGTCATCGTGATGTTTACCCATGGCGCGAATATACTCGGTATTAATACGAGTTCCGAGCCGAGGTGCGGGTTCCAACTGGTCACGTCTGAGTTCTATTACTTCCTGTACCGAATCGGCTAATGCGCCCAACACAGTGGGTTGCCCGTCGAGCTGTATCTCGACAATAATAATGCAGGTGTCAACGGTAGGCTCCGTCGCTTCCATACCGAACTGGATGCGCAAGTCCACCACCGGAACCACGCTGCCACGCATATTAATTACGCCGCGCATGTAATCGGGGGTTCGTGGTACGTTGGTTACGCTGCTAAACTCGAGTACTTCCCTGACCTGGCTGATTTCAGTCGCAAATGCGTCGCCATCCAGGGTAAAAGTCAGGTATTGAACCGGCTCTTCCATAAGGATCACATTTTCCTGTGTTGATGTCGTCATAACAATTTCCTCTAATTAATTCTTTGTAAAATTTTAGCTATTGACCGCTTTCGCATCGTCAATATCGTCTTCGAATCCAGCATCGTCAGTCTCATTTATTTGAGCATCATTGTTACCGCGCAGCATAGCGCCAACAGAGTCATTTTCACGCTGATCGACTACTGGTCCGTCTGGCTGATCAGACTGTTCGAGCTTATCCAGTTTGAAAAAACTCATGGACTGTCGTAACTGGCCGGCCTGCGATGTCAATTCTTCGGAGGTAGCAGCCAGTTCTTCCGATGCCGCTGCGGATTGCTGGACTACCTGATCGAGTTCCTGCAAACCGCGGTTAATTTCCTCAGCGCCGGTGTCCTGTTCGCGAGTCGAGGTGCTGATTTCCTGCACCAGTTCGGCGGTTTTCTGAATATCGGGCACTAGTTGCTCAAGCATCTTCCCTGCCTTCTCGGCGACTTCAACCGTGGTGCTCGAACTTTTACCGATCTCCCCGGCCGCAGTCTGGCTACGTTCTGCAAGCTTGCGTACTTCCGATGCAACCACCGCAAAGCCTTTTCCATGCTCTCCGGCTCGCGCCGCTTCTATCGCCGCATTGAGCGCCAGTAAATTGGTCTGACGGGATATTTCTTCGATGATTGAAATTTTGCTGGCGATTTCCTTCATGGCTGTGACCGCCTGGGTAACAGCCTGACCACCCTCCTGGGCATCGGTCGCGGCTTTCCTGGCTATCTGCTCAGTTTGTCCGGCATTGTCCGCGCTCTGGCGGATATTCGACGCCATCTGTTCCATGGCCGACGATATCTCTTCCAACGAAGCCGCCTGCTCGCTCGCACCCTGCGATAACCGTTGCCCGGCAGCGTTAATTTCTTCACTACCGCCAGCGACACTGGAAGTAACGCTTTGCACATTCGACACTACGCCGCCGAGTTTACTGACCATGGCCTTTAAGGCCTGCATGACCTGTCCGGTTTCATCATTTGAAGTAGCGCCAATATTGACATTCAAATCACCCGAGGAAACCTTCCCTGACACTGCCACAGCCTGGAAGAGTGGACGCGTGATCGAGCGGGATAACAGAAACAC
>JAAEOZ010000300.1 GCA_024222685.1 Gammaproteobacteria bacterium
TCAGATCGGGTTACCTGACTTTGATAAGCTGCAGTGCTGATGCTTTCTCAGTTCGAATCCAGTTGGCCGACCGGAAACCGTAAGCTCACATCTTCACCAGGGTGTTTGTTACACGCCCATCTACCATCAATCCGCTTTGTTTTTATCGTGGCACCAGAGGTCTGAAACCGAAACTCCACGATCGATCAAATGATCGACGTGGGTATTTATGCTTGTGGAGTAAAGAGATCCATAATTATTCAGAAGGGTGAAATCTATATCGAGCCAGATCGCAGGGTCTGTTGAGATCTGTCGCGTGGTGATCGGACAGTAGGCGATTTGAAGAAATCGATAACAGCCATGCCTACCACCGACATATCAAAACAAAACTACCGCAAGCTATCTGTACTGCTTCCTTCACTACCGACAATAAAGGAGTACTCCAAATCCACAGTGTCGGGTTTTATGGATCTGCATTTGGACCGTTTGGAAAATAATGGAGGCGTGTACCTTACATTCCGCGCATCTGTTTTGGATCTTTTCTGATTTTTTTGGCTTCGATTTTTTCAGTGTCAAGACCAAAAATCGCTTTCAGATATATCCAGGTACTCCAGTATAGTCTTGTGAGTGTCAGTAAGCTCGTCCTTGAATTCTTCTACGACTTGTCCGTTTTCGATAATCGAATAGGTAGAAATCGGCTCGAAAATGTCGATAATTTTATTGGTCGTGGGA
>JAAEOZ010000301.1 GCA_024222685.1 Gammaproteobacteria bacterium
ATACGGTTAGTACTCTCCGGGTCATAGGGCGATACATCGATATATAATCCGGTAGCGCAGTAGAGAATCTGGTTACCGGCAATTTCAACATCAGAGGTTTCCTTAAAACCTATTCCCATACCGGTGGGTCCATTGGCGTAAGCAATATAGTTATTGCGTATCACAACACTATCGCTGTACATCAGGAAGATGCCAACCGAATTATTCTCATAGTAATTGGAATCGACATCGTTAAATCGCGAATACATAAAATGCAACGAGTAGCGGCCATGACGCGAATCGTTACCGGCGATAGTATTATCCGCCGAATACCACACCACCATATCTCGGCTATCGCGAATAGTATTGTCGGTGATTTTATTGTTAAAGCTATACCAGAGCCGCACTGAGTCGCCGCGTACACCGAGTTCAACATCCTTGGATGAAATACGATTACGCCGCACAATGTTGTGATCGGATTGCTGCAGATCGATACCAAACAGGCAATCATCTATTACGTTATCCTTGATGACATTGAAATTGCCACGCACCTGAACACCCGCATCGATATCATTGTGTGAATTGCCTGAATTCGTCAGGTGCAGGTTTTTCAACACCGCGCCATCGGTATCAACATAGATGATCGAGCCTTCCCCGCCGCCATCGATAGTGACTTTTGACCTGCCGTCAATCGTCAACGGGTAATCGAGTACCACGGGACCGGCATAGACACCGGGCGGTGGTATCAGCGTTGAGTTGGGTTCTGCGGCATCGACCAGATCCTGAAGCCTGGGGAGATCGGCGGCATTGGCGACCAGCGATATATTCAGGCATAGTAAATATACGGCCAGAGTTTTCAACATCGCACTAATCCGTCGGTGGTCGAAGCTGCTTTCGGCGAATTAGCGCGGCCAATGCCAGTACCACGAAAACCAGCATCATTAATCCGAAGCCGATATCGGGATAAGAATGCGTGGCAAACTG
>JAAEOZ010000302.1 GCA_024222685.1 Gammaproteobacteria bacterium
CCGTCGTTTACCGTTGGGAACTCCGTCTTCTTTGTCACATTGCCCCTGCTGTCATACTCATATATTGTCGGATTACCTCTTCTATCACGTACAATTTGTGTATTGGTAGAGACATTGTATTCAATTTCTATCGAATTGCCTGCTGCGTCAGTAATCGCAATTAAACGACCATCTTCATCATATTCCTGTCGCTGTACTGTTCTGCCCAGAGGATCGATTATCTCTGTCAGATAGTGATTACTGTCGTATACGAACTCAGTACGATTACTCTCAGGATCTGTAACACCTACAAGATCGCCATTGGAATCGTAATCATATTGAGTTATATTGCCTATCGGGTCATTAAGTTCTATAATACGGCCTTCACTATCACGGACGAAGCCAAGACTCAGTCCATCAGAGCGAATAAATCCGTTTGTGGTAATCGACACGGTTGTACCGACAGGATCTTGCACACTTGTAAGCGTGTGACGCAAACTGTCCGGTGATGTCTCTGTAAACGTATAGCTGAAACCATCATCAGTATCGTATCTAAATCGAGGTGGGTTGTATGAATTGAAATCCAAGTCCATTACCTCTCCCCCAATAAACCAGTCTGCACTCTGTCCCGACGCGACAAGCGTTCCGTTGGTCTCCCCGATAGCCCGGTAGTCCATACCATTCATAAACTGATATTGAAAGGCCTGAGATTCCGGGTTTGGATGCGCCCGGAAACTTACATCCACCTCCTCTCCGAATTTAATCTTGACAGTATGAGGCCTCGTTGGAACCAGGGCAATTTGTGGTATAACTCCTCCCTGGCTCTGAGTCTGCCAATTATCTGACGGACTACGGTTCTCAATCAATTCGGCATCGGTCAGGCTTACGTTCCACCCGAACCCAAAATCACCTTTTTCGCTTCTGTTGCGGCTATCATAAGAACGCGTCACTGTAAGCGGGAACCTGCCAACATTTAATGATTCATCTTGAAATGAGAGTTCAAATTGACCTAGTTTCAACTGACCGGTTACGTTGACCACTACGAATGTAGATGCCGTTGTTCCGTTTATATCTTCCGCAGTAAGGCGTATCTCATAAAAACCGTTTTCAAGCAGAGTCGGATCAATCGACCCGAGCACATCGTCAATTACGTCAAAACTTCCTGTCGCAAATGTAGTGTAACCAGCACTGCCTACAGGAGCATAATCCAATGTATATTGTACAAGTGTGTCATCACTTGCTGTACCCAGAATATCCACTACCTCAGTAACTTCCTGATCTTCCGTAGGGAATGTAATTTCTACAAACGGCGGCGTGCTATCACCTGCAGGATCAACAGCACGGAATACCTTAGAATCACTGGCTTCGTTACCAGTACCATCTCTGGCAGTCGCGACAGCAGTATAGTCCCCAACTATCGACGGTGTATAAGTAGCGTTACCGTCTACATCC
>JAAEOZ010000303.1 GCA_024222685.1 Gammaproteobacteria bacterium
CGTAGGCACGCTGGACGGTGCAAACATTGAAATCGCCGAAGAAGTGGGCGACGACAACATCTTTATTTTCGGATTAACCGTTGATGAAGTAAACGCACTGAAAAAATCGGGCTATAAGCCATACGATTACTACTACAAAAATGCCGAAATTAAAGCAGTACTGGACTGGATGGAAACCGACTACTTTACGCCGGGTAAACCAGGTGCGTTGTCGTCCATTAAGCAAAGCTTGCTTGATCACGGTGACCAATATCTGGTTCTTGCTGATTATGAGGCATATTCGGAAGCTCAAAAACGTGTGGACGAAGCGTATCGCGACAAAGAGCGTTGGGCACGTATGGCCATCATTAATACAGCGAAGATGGGTAAATTCACCTCAGACCGTTCTATTCAGGATTACGTCGAGCGTGTTTGGAAGCTGAAGTCTTGTCCGGTAAACAAAGCCTGATAAATCAGCGCATTGCATAAATCGAAAACCGCGGCCCGATGCCGCGGTTTTTTGTTTGATTTCAACGATATTGAGGTACGACCTCTGCGTTTTGTTACGTTTCGTTAAACTACGGGCCAGGCGGGTTCACCTTGCGTTTTCTTCGGGATTATTGGTTCGAGGATTGTTTTCAAGAATTCGTGGAATAACGCTGAAGGGCTTGTTTTTATTGGCCTGTATTCATTTGTAACAATACGGCAGTGTGGTATTGAACTCGCTTAGAGATCAATAATTTATACAATTTAGCCAATTGGCTTGATGCAACAAAACCCTGCCTGATACAGGGGTATATATTTTAATACATATTAACGCTTGCATAGACTTTAGTTCAGTGTTTCCATAGCCATCAATCAATAACTTACTGTTTATTCAGATTTTTAAGGCCAAA
>JAAEOZ010000304.1 GCA_024222685.1 Gammaproteobacteria bacterium
ATGAACGTCCGGATACGATAACCTTGATAATTACGGCCAACTTTTCAAACAGCAGCAGTCAGGTAGTCACGAGTGATAGCAGTCTAGTTTATAGCATTATTGATATCAGTGGCGCGGAAACAGTAATTGAAAAAGATTCGGAGTCACCGGGTGTATTCGGCGTATTAGCTGCGGGAACTGCTAAAATTCAGATTGATTATCGTGACGACAACTTTGTTGCTGTGATTTTGGTGCCTTGATTTGACTGGACAGATTTTCTCTCTATGAAATATTTGGGTGTTATATATTAAGAGTCAATATGATACTTGGTCCCATATTCACCCCAGTTTCTGATTTCAAATACCAGTTTGTCATCACTTCGATATCACCGCCCTCAACTCTATACTGCAGCGGTCTTTTTATGCTTTCAACGTCGATCACTTAGCTATCCATGGTCTTCCCCTGAGCTGGTTAAGTAGTCAGGCTATACCATTTAACCTGCTTTAATGTGTCTATATCGCGAGCCAATCCAATATTATTTTTCAAACCCGAACTATAATTTATTGTTAAATAGCCTCTCTGTTGAATTTTATAGGCAGTATTGGGAAATTTATGCACCTTAAGAATTTAATATGTCAAAATTAAACTCAATCCTCTTTAACCGTACAATTAACCAGTTTCTTGAATGCGAAGACCTCGACAGTAAAAAAGCTTTGTCGCTAGCTGCCAAGATCCGGGCTTCGGCTAAGGATCAACTTGATAAGATACTGGTTTCGATTACCCAGGCAGACGAGCCTCATAAAGAGGTTTTAAAAAATATTTGCCGCGCGAGTGTTGAAGGCTTTTCCGAAGATTTCCTGCTCAATAATCTATCGCATGACGAAACCATTTTCAGGCAATCAGCCGCCGACATGCTGTCACAAAGCCAACCCGTCAACGCGGTTAAGTTATTCAATCGTTTACATGAAAAAGAGGCTTCCTGCGCCGAGATAATTGAATTGCTAAAGGCCCAGGTGAGTGGCTTAAAACCTGAAGATATCATCAATAATGCATTGAAACTCGATGGCAGGGATGCCCTTGAATTGCTGGCCCTTGCCGAGGACAGCGAGCAACCGGTCGATTTATCTGCGTTGAGATTTCAACCAGATAAAATTGGAGATACCACGTTCAAAGCCGCGCTGGTTAGATACTTTGGCAATGTTCACCAGTTGGCAGTGGTCGAATTGATCGCTAAATTTTTGTCTGACCCAAGTAAGTTGGTGATTCTCGAAGTGTTGAAATCGCTCAATAAACTCAACTTCCGCTTCGATGTTGCCCTTGTTTTGCCTTTCCTTGCTGATATGAATTCTGTCGAACAAAAACTCGCAATTGAGCTTATCGAAAAACAGGCCGACGCAGCCTTGTTAATCAAATTGCCGCCGTTTTTGTCGACAAAATCACCACTGATCAACGACGCACTGTTGAATATAATCGCAGGCCAGGCTACCGAAGAAAGCCTTGAAAAATTGCTTTACCAACTAGAAGCAGAAGACAGCTGGAGCAGAGGCCATATAGTCACCAGTTTACAGGCGCTTTCGCATGAAAAACTGAAACGGGTCGCTCGAACTCTGGGAGCCAATGAGAATGAATTTGTGCGCTCCAGCGCGCAAAAGATTTCAGGTTACCAACTCGATGCGGACGACCTCGAAAAAATAGGCGAGTTTGCACTTAACGAAAACTGGCAGGTTCGCCAGCGCGCAATACAAACATTAGGCAAGTCGGCGCAAAGAGGGGCGATCATTGTTCTAAAAGAAGTTTTGAAGCAATGGCCTGATACCGCGATTTCAGTGCTCGATGCGGTGAAACTACTTGGTTTTAGTAAAGGCCTTGAAATCGCATTCAAATGTATAGTCAATGATGAACCTTCGGTGCAACGCGTAGCACTTGAAACTATTGCTTTGGTTACCAGTGAAAAGCATGCGCTTAAATCCCGTGATGGCGTTGTACTGGGATTACCCCGGTTGAACCTTGAACTGACAGAGCTGGCAAAGCAGACAATCAGAGAATTAACTCTGAAATTTAACTTGCCGGCGTTATCAGGTGAAAAAGTTGAGCAGGATGCGACTGAGATTGTCGAGGTACACACGAATTCGAAACTGCCTGACTTCAAGGCCGGGTCTACCTGGATGGACCGATACCATATTAAAAAGGTAATTGGGCAGGGCGCTATGGGGCGGGTGGTATTGGCCGAAGATGATGTCATGGAAGAATTGCTCATACTTAAATTCATGCATCCGGAACTGACCATCGATCAGGAATCCAGGGAAAGATTTAAACGCGAAGTTAAATATGCGAGGAGAGTCGGCCATCCGAATGTCATTCGAGTCCATGACCTGCTGTTTCAGGGCAACGTTTGTGCCATTTCTATGGAGTATTTCAAGAGTCGTGGACTCGAAAAAGTACTAAAACAGGATCAGGGATTCAATACTCAACCGGGGTTGCAGATCTTGTACCAGATAAGCGATGGTATGACCGCAGCGCATGAGCAGGCCGTTATTCACCGCGATCTCAAACCCAGCAATGTACTCATTGACGAATTCTCTCACGTCAAGATTGCAGATTTTGGTATTGCCTCGGCGAGTTCCGGCGCTGAATCAACACTGACTCAAACCGGTTCTATCATCGGTAGTCCCGCTTATCTGGCCCCGGAACGCATTGCTGAAATGGAGGCTGATAACCGCAGCGATATTTATTCACTCGGCGTTATCGCTTATTTCATGTTTAGTGGCCAATTGCCTTATGTTGGGCAACCAATGGCAGTGTTGATGCAACATCGTGAAGGCAAGGCGCCCATGGTTCACGAAGTGAATTCTTCCGCTAATATCGAGGTATCCAGGTTTATTAAAAAAATGATGGAGGTCGACTCCGCCAACCGGCCGCAGACAATGTTAGAAGTACGTGATGAGCTGAAAACGTTACTCAAGTCGGTTTAGGACTGAATTATACCTGCAGTATAGTTTTCACCACCAGGCAAAAATTAGTCAACCACCGCAAAACTAATCCGAAACTCAACCCCCGGCTGCCGATTCAATACATCAATCTCTCCCCCCATTGCCGACACCAATTGCTGCACCAGAGAAAGCCCGATACCGGTGCCGACGGTTTCGCGGGTCAGCTCGTTTTCACTGCGATAAAACAATTTGAAGACTTTTTTCATCTGATCTTTGGCAATACCTGGGCCGTAGTCACGCACCACAAACACCAATCGCCCCTGTTGCCGCCTGCAACTTAAATTGACTACCTTTTGTTCGGCATTGCCTGAAAATTTAATCGCGTTATCGACCAGGTTAATCATGATCTGGGTAAACCAGTCGCTATCAATTTTAATGCTTGATTGCCGACAGTCGCTTGCGCATTCCAGCTCTAGAACAAAACCTGCCTGCTCCAGTTGCGATTGGAGTCGTGTTGATAGCTCGTCAATTAAATCACCTACGCTGTGTTCAGACAGGTCGGCTTTGTCATCTCGCCGGGTCATACGAGCGAGTTGCAAAACATTATTGATCAATCTCGACAAACGTTCACTTTCGAAGAATATATAATCGTAATAGGTTTTTTTTCGAGTTTCATCGGCCCAGCCTTCGCGTAACATTTCGCCATACATGCGAATCGAGGTTAATGGTGTCTTTAATTCGTGACTGACTGCCGAGACAAAATCCTGCTGTTGTTGTGCTAAACCGATTTGTCGAGCTCCGAGTCGATATAACATCAAGCTGCCGACGACTAGTACCAGCGCGAGTAAAAATGCACTCCATAAAATTATCTGATTACCGGCGCCAATCGGTAAATCCGTCAGGCTAAAAATCAACTCCAGATCGCTAAAGGGCGCAACCAGCCTTGTCTGGTAAAGCAGCTCGGCGCCTTTCAATCGGGAGCGCGAATAAGCATCTGAGATTCTTGCTCCAAATAAACTAACAACATTACCCTGATGCGACAGTATTAAATCACTCACCGAAGCCAGGGTGGATTCGTAATAGGCGCTGGCAATTAAATTATCGACAAATTCCTTTTGATCAAATAACAGACCCTGTACGTAGCGTTCGCCGTTATTCCATACACGTCGAAATAAAACAAAATGGCCGCTATCGAGCAGACTAAACTCAAGCGGATCGACCTCACTTTCAAAGGTTCGGATACGTGTAACCTGTTGCTGAGACAGCAAGCCGACGGCATCGGAGGGAGCAGCGAAATCCTTTTTCCCCAATTCAGTTGCTAAGCTTTCGGCTAGAACTGCCTTTTCTTTACGCGACTTTCTGTCCACGCTTTTTTTTCCGGCTTCGCTTTGCTTGCTTTCTTTTAACTGGGCTGCTACTTCATAGCGGTCATCCAGTTCCAGATCGGCTACCGTACCGCTAGTTTGTTCCGACTTACTTCTCGCACTGCTTATCTTGGCCGGGCTATTCAAACTATCGAAGAAAGATAGCGCCGGTTCTTCTTCCGCTTCATAAACGGCGATTTCGTCGAGGAGTTCGGGTTGGGCTTTTGCGGGCAGGGATAAAGCCTGGATAGCTGTGGGGCTGGCCACTTCGGCTTCGGTTGCTATAACATTCTCAAAAGATTTAGTTTGCCTTTTAACCAACCGGTTTTGATCGAGTACGCGACGCAACCGGTTTTCCTGATCGCGGCGTTGTTTCAGCTCTTCGGCATCTATGCCGTACCCCAGAGCATTAGCCTTTGGCACCCCCGGAGTCTGCAACCGGCCGGCAGTATCAACTTGAAAATACCCCAGTAAGCCGGGGATATCCGACTCCAGCGGGTACTGCGACAAAGGTGAGCGTTGTAGAAAGGCTGCCTGCTGATCGCCGCTTATATTAAAAAAGCTATATTCGGTAAAAGGTCGACTTTCTTCGTGCTTTACCAGCGCCTCAAAGCGGGCATCAATTCGTAGACTCAACTCACGGGCCAGTTGTTGATGCTGATGAAACGCTTCCCACTTCAACTGTCCGTACGCCTGATAAACCAGTATCGAAGTCGGTAATGCCAGTGCAATGAAAAAAATTAGCAATAGCAGTTTGAGTCTTCGGATTGTCACGCACCCTCAACTTTTAATCGATAGCCCGCACCACGAACTGTCACAATTGCCTGCGGGTTCGCCGGGTCTTCTTCGATCTTTCGACGTAGCTTGGCAATATGGATATCGACCGTGCGGGTTTCGATATCCATATCGCTGGCGTAACCCCAGACCTTGATCAAAAGTTCTTCCCGCGAAACCGGCCTGTCGGTTTGCCGGTTAAGGTATTGCAACACGTCCATTTCGCGTCGGGTAAAAACAATATCTGAATCCATCAGGCATAAATTTTCGGTATCGATAACGCAACCGTTTAGAAGGTGAATTTCGCGCTGCTGTTGCTCACCGATTCCAGAGCGGCGCAGTACCGCCTGGACGCGCAATACAAGTTGTGTCACCGAAAAAGGCTTGGCAATATAATCGTCGGCACCCAGCGTCAAGCCCTGTACTATATCTTCATCGCTGGTTTTCGCGGTTAACATAATCACCGGCTGCTGGCGATCCTTCTGACGGATCTGATTGCAAATATCGAATCCATTCATGCCCGGCAACATCACGTCGAGCAATATCATGTCGTATAAACCGCTCAGGGCTTTGCGCAAACCTTCCTCGCCGTGCTCGGCGGAGTCAACCTCGTAACCATGAAAGACAAACACATCGATCAAGCCGATACGGATCGCGGCTTCGTCTTCGACAATGAGTATGCGTGTTTTTTCAACCATGATTAAATCCTAACACCCCTGACAGTTTGCAATGTAAATTTTTTGTAAACCGATAGCGGCAAGTTTTACCAAAGCCTGCCTACTCGCAACGCGCATTGTCAACCACACTAGCCGTAATAAAACAAAAGACGAGGTAAACCAGATGGCGCTTATTACACGACTATCACGCCTGTTTCAGGCTGATTTTCACGCGGTGCTCGATAGTATCGAAGAACCCGATATACAACTTAAACAGGCGGTTCGTGAAATGGAATTCGATTTACAGCAGGACGAACAGGCACTCTCGCTATTACAACACGAGTCAGAGAAACTGCTCGTCACCATCGACGAGTTCCTGTCTAAAATCGCTGCCTTCGATGAGGAACTGGATATCTGCTTTACCGCCAAAAAAGATGACCTGGCGCGTGACCTGATTAAACGCAAACTGGAAGCCGAGAGTATTCGCGCTAGTGCCGAAAAGCAACTGAGGGTGGCTGATAGCAACATTGAAAAGCTACAGCAGCGTATTAGCGATCATTATCAACAGCTCGACAATATGAAGCAAAAGCTCGAATTGCTCGTCGATGAAAACAAACCCTCGTCACCCTATACGCCAACGAGCAATATCCGTAATGAAGATATAGAAATTGCTTTTCTTCGTGAAAAGCAGCGGAGGGCCTCGTCATGAAAGGCCCGGGAATCTTAAAAGGTATTGTTTTTGCGATACTTGCCAGCCTTGCAGGTGGACTATTGTTAAAGGTTTTACCGCTGATACTAAGCTCAGCAACCAGCAGCAGCCTGGCCACTATGGGGCTTTCACTTGCCTATCTGCTATTTCTGCAAAGGTACAATGACATCCGTCAGGGACGCGTACTGATATTTTCAGTCTGGATAATACTCAGCCTAACCTGCTGGTTACTGGGGCTCAGCCTGGTCCAGCAAATTCTACTCAATATTTTTATGATCTGGATTGTTCGGTCGCTTTATTTCCACTCGTCCATAACCGCAGCACTACTCGATCTGGTACTGGTCATCATGGCTAGCGGCGCCGGTGTCTGGGCCGCAATACAAACAAATAGCCCGATGGCGGCGGTCTGGAGTTTCTTTCTCTGTCAGTCATTGTTCGGCGCCATTCCCGAATTTTCGCAGCCTGGTAAAACCAACGGCCCTTCACCCGTTGCAACCGACGATCATTTTCAGGCAGCACACCGGGTCGCGCAGGATGCAGTTCGTAAACTTTCGACTAATTTAGGCTAACAAGAGGAATCATCATGAAAACTAAAATTCTAGCCCTGGCACTCATAGCCGTAACTGCTATTGGCATTGCAGTTTTTCCATCGATTCAAAGAGCAAATGCAATTACACCCGGCAACATCGACGTCGTAAATCCACAAAAACACCGCATAGAGGTGGTGTTCATACTCGATACTACCAGCAGCATGAGCGGCCTGATACAGGCTGCCAAAGAGAAAATCTGGTCGATAGCCAGCACCATGGCCTCCGCGCAACAAAACCCTGACATTAAGATGGGACTGGTTGCCTTTCGTGACCGCGGCGACGCCTATGTCACCAGGGTACTCGACCTTTCGGAAGACCTGGACTCGATGTACGCGAGGCTCATGGATTTCAAAGCACAGGGTGGCGGCGACGGCCCCGAAAGTGTCAATCAGGCGCTTCATGACGCGGTCAACCGTATTTCCTGGAGCGGCGATGACAACGTCTATAAGGTTGCATTCCTAATCGGTGATGCTCCCCCACACATGGACTATCAGGACGATGTTAAATTTCCAGAAACCCTGAAATTAGCCAAACGCAAAGGCATCATAGTCAACACGATTCAAAGCGGGCAACAGCGCGAAACCAGCCCTGTTTGGCAAAACATTGCACAACTTGGCTTTGGTGAATATTTTCAGGTAGAAAATTCGGGTAACTCAGTTGCCCTGAGTACGCCATTTGATAAGAAGTTGTCCGAACTGGCCGCAAGCCTCGAAGATACCCGCATCTTCTATGGCGACCTCAAGCAACGCAAACTTCAGGCCCAAAAAATCGATGCCAGCAAAAAATTACGCGAAGAGTTGTCCGTGTCGGCACTGGCCCGGCGCTCTGCTTTTAATGCAACGGCAAGCGGTGAAGCCAATTTTCTCGGTAACAGTGAACTTGTCGATGCTATATCCAGCGGGCGTGTCGACCTCGACGACATTGCAGATGAGGAATTACCTGCCAGCCTGAGCGCGATGGCGCCAGAGGAACAAAAAGCCCATATCGCCACACAGGCAGAACGTCGCGATCAAATAAAACTGGAAATACGGAAATTATCTAGTTCACGCCAACGTTATATTGAGGAGCAACTAGCGCCAGAGGCAACAAAGGATTCACTCGATGAGAAAATTTACAGCGCGGTTAAGAACCAGGCAAAGACAAAAGGCTTGATCTACGAAAGTGACAGGGCCGAATACTAGGATATGAAACAGTCTGGGCGGGCCGAAGTGCCTGCCCAAACAAACACTATGGAGTGACTATTTTTTAGGCCGTAACAACAAAAACAATTCATGCACCAGACGTTCGTTGGTCTGGATTTCCAGCCACCGTTCCTTGGGTACTCTGCGTTTCACCAGCTCACGGATTACCTGTAAAGAAAAACTGTCATTTGCCAGACTTGGATCACTATTTCCGGCGCTGATGTTCTGAATAGTCCGGCTTAAAATAAACGTCGTCGATTCATCGGCATCCTGATACAGGCGCGTTCGAACCCGATTATCGTTGATTAGCGTTTCGGTAGCCAGCCGTTGCGAGCGCACCTGAAAAATGACGATGCCCAATAAAGATATTGTCATCAAAAACATTAACGTTGTAGCGAGTGTCATCTGCTCTTCCTCCCGGGTGGGTATGAAATTTTACGATTTAGCCGTTCAAGACAGGACTTTTGAAAAGTGTAGCACCACTGTTCAATTTTACTGTGGTCGACACATCCCTGGGGGTAGAACTATTTAACTATTCAGACCATAGACCGGGTAAGTAGGAAATAATTACAATTTATTAAGCGCATTCAACAATTTGTCCACATCCTGTTTTTCATGTGCTGCGGAGAGCGTGACGCGTAATCGAGCACTACCTTCCGGCACCGTCGGAGGACGAATGGCGGTGACTAGCAAGCCCTGTTTCAGAAGCTTTTCACTAATAGCCAGAGCACGCTGGTTGTCGCCGATAATAATCGGTTGAATCGGTGTATTTGAAGCCATCAATTCGAATTCGAGAGCGGACAATCCACAGCGTAGATAGTCGATTAATTCGGCCAGTTTTTGCCGACGCCAGTTTTCTCTTTCTATCAGATCCAGACTACAGAGTGTCGCCGCTGAAATCGCAGATGGAGAAGCGGTTGTATAGATATAGGGCCGGGCTTGCTGAATCAGCGTTTCAATCAAATCATCGCTACCAGCGATAAAGGCACCTGCCGTGCCCACGGCTTTACCCAGCGTTGCCATCAAAATGGGCACCTGTTGTTGATTCAAATCCAGGTCTTCTAACAGGCCACCCCCGTTTACACCCAGAACACCAAATCCGTGCGCGTCATCGACCATACAGCAGGCATTATTTGCTGTGCAAAGTTGGCTGATATTGTCCAGGTCGGCGCAGTCGCCATCCATGCTGAAAACGCCGTCGGTCATCAGTAGCTTTCTTGAGCTGGATTGATGATGCTCGAGTTGCCTCTGCAAATGTCCAGTATCGTTATGCCGGTATCTGACCAACTTCGCACCACTAAGCCTGGCCGCATCGATCAGGGAGGCATGATTAAGACGATCCTGAAAAACCAGATCTTTGCGCCCAAGCAGGGCCGAGGCTATTGCCAGATTAGCCGTATAACCATTGCTAAACAGGAGGGCACGGTCGCGACCGGTAAATTCTGCCAGACGTTGTTCGCAATCGTGGTGTAACTGACTATGACCATTAATCAGATGCGCCGCACCGCTACCCACACCATATTGTTCTACAGCATCGACAAATGCTTTTTTGATAGCGGGGTGATTGGCAAGGCCAAGGTAATCATTGCTACAAAACGACAGGTATTGTTTGCCTTCAATCAGGCTATGTACACCCTGCGCCGAAGCATTAACCCGTCGCTCTCGATATAAACCGGCCTCGCGTTTACTAACGAGTTCCGATTTTAGCTCAAACATGGCTCAGGCGGCTGCCGTCTCCGAAGCTTGATGATGTTGCTCGGCATTGGGTTTGATACCGAGACGTTCAAACAATTCCATGTCCTTATTCTCAGTCGGGTTGGCTGTGGTCAGCAATTTTTCACCGTAGAAAATTGAATTCGCACCGGCCAGAAAACATAAGGCCTGCAGCTCTTCACTCATATCGTTACGGCCCGCAGAAAGCCGCACTGTAGACTTCGGCATAATTACCCGGGCAACTGCAATGGTGCGCACAAACTCAATCGGGTCGAGCGCGTCGGTGCCATAGAGTGGCGTATTTTCAACCTGAACCAGCAGGTTAATCGGCACAGATTGCGGATGCTGAGGTAGATTCGCGAGTTGCTGTAATAACGCAGCCCGGTCGAGGTCGGTTTCACCCATGCCGACAATCCCCCCGCAACAGACATTTATATCTTCGGCACGCACATTCTCCAGTGTGTCGAGGCGATCCTGGTAGGTACGTGTGGTAATAATTTCTCTGTAATACTCGGGCGAAGTGTCGAGATTATGATTGTAATAATCGAGTCCGGCGGCTTTTAGTTTTTTTGTCTGCTGCTGCGTCAACATACCCAAAGTGACGCAGGTTTCCATGCCAAGATCTTTTACCACGCTAATCATCTCGATGACTTTATCCAGGTTTCTGTCAGTCGGATTACGCCAGGCGGCTCCCATGCAGAAACGGCTGGCACCGTTGTGTTTTGCATTCAACGCAGCCTGCTTGACTTCTTCAATCGGTAACAGGCGTTCACGCTCAAGATCGGTATCGTGTTTAACCGATTGCGGGCAATAAGAGCAATCCTCAGGACAGGCTCCGGTTTTAATACTCAGCAAAGAACTAATCTGCACCGCATTCGGATCGAAGTATTGCCGATGTGTGGTTTGCGCCTGAAACAATAAATCATTGAATGGCCTGGCAAAAAGCGCTTTAATTTCGTTTAATGTCCAGTCGTGGCGGATGGCCTGTACCAGGTCGCTCATAAGTCTTCGTCGGGCTAGTAGAAAAAACAACGCCAAGTCTATTGCAAGACAGGGAATAGTCAATGAATGTCGGCAG
>JAAEOZ010000305.1 GCA_024222685.1 Gammaproteobacteria bacterium
AACAATTGTAAGCAATATCAGGATATTGGCGTCTTTACCGGCATTGATCTGTTGCGTAATATCAGTAGATACTTCAAGAACACCACGAACATCATTTAGCCGCCAGTCGTTTTTCGGTGTATCTGCTCGGCTATTGTGACAGTTCACGCATGCATCACTAACCATTTTATCTGCTACAGCAACCCTTAATATGGGTTTATCTCCAACAATTTGCTCTTCGCTATAGGTTTGATCGGGATTCCTGGTTAAATATTCCCATGCTCTTTGTTGGAAGTCATCTAATTGCCGATCCCCCCGATTGGGGAAAGGGTATTTGCTGTATAGATTCAACAGAATGCCCTTTTCCTCGAGTAGCTGGCTTAAGTCATGAATCATGGTCGCGGGTAAAGGCACGGCATTGTTATTATTCCTGTGATCAATTGCTGGTCGAATATCCTGACCTTTTATTACTGTTTTAATAATATTATTGGTGTAATAAGCACGAATAGTTTTGAATTGCAGTACTGTTTTCTCCGCATCATGCACTGCATTATCAATTATGTTTTGCTTAAGTTGAGTTGGTACTATATAACTTAAGACAGCAATCACCAGGCAACCGATAGCTATCACAGGCAACGCCAGTTGCCAGAAAAGGCTTTTTAGTTTGAGTATTCTCATCACCAGCTTACCAATTTACGGAATATGGCAACCATATCGGCGAACGAGTAGATAACTTTAGTATTAGCCAGTTATCTATAACCGACCCAGTTTTTGACTTAACTCAAACTACTCTACCACTTCAATTTCGATGCGTTCGACACCTGCAGTAAATATTTTTCGTCCTTCAACCGTGGTAAAACTGTTTTGACTGACATCTTCGCGCCGAGCCTGATAACTGATTCTTTCACCAGACTGAGTATTGATAACATGTACAGTGACTAACGCATTTTTGTCCCATAGTTCGACCGTCATCATAATCACAGCAGCAGCAACCATAGCCCCCATAAATGCCCATGCCGCCTGCCTGAGTTGCTTTTGGCGCGCCAGCGTTTCCTTACCTGCGGCTCTACTGGATTTTAGCTCTGGATTGTTCCGCCTTGCTGAAATCAGCCAGGCACATACCACGATTACACTAAGAGTAAGTAAGATTTTAGTTAGCATTGACTATATGCTTCCTGGGTTCGTTCAAACACAACGAGATGATCGACATGAAGCCGAATACCTATACGCTCGTTAATGCGATGGTTATGATGACTGGGTGCCAGGCATAAAATCTCTGTGCCACTATCGGTCCGCAGGAAGTATAGAAAATCAGCCCCTCTAAATGCCTTCTCGACGACAATAGCAGTTTCATCAGAGTGATCATCGTGTACAACATCATCGGGCCGAATTAACACGTCGACAATCGCACCGGAGTCCACCTCGATCAGCATATCACTACTAATAATGCCCAGCTCTGTTTTAACGGTAAAACCACCTACTACTTCTGCCGGAATGATGACACCCTGACCGATAAAATCCGCTACAAAACGGTTCCCGGGTTGATGATACAAATTGTACCCGGTGTCCTGTTGCTCTATACGACCTTCATTTATCACACATATTTTATCGGCAATCGCAAAAGCTTCATACTGATCATGCGTTACCAGTATAGCGGTAACACGCTCCTGTTTGAGTATATTTCTAACCTCACGAGCAAGCTGTTCGCGTAGCTCTACATCCATACTTGAAAAAGGTTCATCCAGCAACAGAATACCCGGTTTTGGTGCCATTGCTCTGGCTAATGCCACCCGTTGTTGTTGCCCTCCGGAAAGCTGGTGAGGATAGGCCTGACCTGAAGCAGGCATGCCTATCATCGCGAGCAACTCCTGAATTCTTGCCTGTTGCTGATCAGTATTCCAGCTTCTTAAGCCAAATCGAATATTGTCAGCAACTGACATGTTTGGGAAAAGTGCGAAATCCTGAAAAACCATACCAATATGGCGTTTTTCAGTTGGCAGGCAGTATCGCGGTGAACTGAATTCAACATGATTCACCAGAATACGACCACGAGAAATCGGCTCAAAACCTGCTATGGCTCTTAACACTGTAGTTTTACCGCAACCGCTTGGTCCAAGCATACAACCAATTTGACCCGGCTCAACCGTGAAATCAATCTGATTTAAAACCTGATTACCACCATAACTGACATCAACAGTTTGAACATCGAGTTGCGACGTCATGAGCCTGCCCTTGAACTGGAAATACTTTTGCTCAGCAGCATAACAGGTATCAGGCCTACAGCAACAATCATTAATGCTGCAGTTGCGGATTCCGCAAGACGTTCATCAGCAGCCAGTTCGAAGGCACGCACCGCCAGCGTATTAAAGTTGAATGGTCTTAAGATAAGGGTCGCAGGCAGCTCTTTCATGACATCAACAAAAACAATCAGTAAGGCAGTTAAAACCGAGCCTTTCATCAGCGGTAAATGAACTTTAAACAGCATTTCTCCCGGTCTGTAGCCCAAAGACCTTCCGGCATCATCCATCGAATGTTTTATCTTCCCCAGACCGGCTTCAACCGACTGAATCGACACGGCGAGAAAACGAACCATATAAGCAAACATAACAGCAAATAAACTGCCACTGAGTAGAAGACCGCTGGAAATATCAAATCGGTCTCGCAGAAAAGCATCAAGACTGTTGTCAAACCAGGCAAAAGGTATAATTATTCCGATAGCCACTACCGTACCCGGAATTGCATATCCGGTAGCAACCACTCGTATCGATGAAACCACCAGCTTACCGCCGATGAGGCGTTTGCCATAGGCCAAGAACAAAGCCAGCAATACCGCGATTAAAGAAGCTGCAGCTGCCAGTGATACGCTATGAAAGGTTAACTCGATAAATGAGCTATCAACTGTTTCAGCATAGGTGTCAACCGCCCAGAAGCCGAGTTGTATCGAAGGAAGTATGAAACCAAGCAATAAGGGCATTAAACAGGCGAAAAATGCAATCCAGCCTCGCAGGCCCAATAACTGATATTCCGGCAACTTCTGGTATCGATTTGTACTGTGATGATATTGTGCCTGCCGACGTGAAGCTCGTTCAATGATAACAAGTGTAAATACAAACAGTAATAAGATGGCTGCCAGCTTGGCAGCAGCAGCACTATCTCCGAGACCAAACCAGGTTCGAAATA
This sequence comes from Gammaproteobacteria bacterium, assembly GCA_024222685.1. Lineage (GTDB taxonomy): Bacteria > Pseudomonadota > Gammaproteobacteria. The sequence goes on from JAAEOZ010000305.1 coordinate 3,160, forward strand.
TTCCAGTTGTAAACACGCCTAAACCAAAATATGCCACGGTACCGTAGTCGGCCAGGGTTTCCATCAGCACCAGTGACATGCCGGCGACTATAGCCGGTCGAGCAAGCGGTAGAGCTATGCGGAAAAAACTGCTCCACAAATTGCAGCCCAAAGTTCGACTCACTTCGATGACACATACCGACTGATCCAGGAAAGCTGCCCTCGCCAGCAGGTAAACATAAGGAAATAACACAAAAGACAGCATTGCAATCGCACCGCCAATCGATCGAATCTCGGGGAAATAGTAGTCACCATATTCCCAACCCATCCATTCTCTCAACAGAGTTTGCACAGGGCCGGCATAATCAAACATGCCTGTATAAGTATAGGCAATAATGTAAGCAGGCATCGCCAGCGGCAACAACAGAGCCCAGACAAAGAAACGTTTTCCTGGAAACTGACAGACACTGGTCAACCATGCACAGGTAACGCCAATAGAGAAAGTACCTAAACCGACCCCAAACATTAACCAGGCTGAGTTAGTTATATAATCAGATAATACGGTATCGACAAGATGTTGCCAGATCTCAGCGGAAGGTTGCACAATGAAACCGGCAATCGTAAGAATCGGCACAGCAAAAAACAACGTCGTCAGAAAAATCGCCGGTTTCCACATTCGGTTCAGAGATGAAACGCTAGCCGGATTGATATTTCTACCCAGAATCATACCTGTTTGTTATTACCGGATCATTTCCAACCAGCCCTATCCATGATCCTGACCGCACTGGCGTTCAACTCACCAAGTTGAGACAGGTTAAGAGTGTCTGATTTGAAATCACCCCAGCTTATTAAAAGTGGGCTTATCGCAACACCCTCAATTACCGGGTACTCGTAATTAACGTCGCCATACCATTGTTGCGAATCTTTACTTAATAGAAATTCGATGAGCTTAATGGCATTCTCGCTGTTTTTCGAATACTTGCTTATCGCAGCACCACTGACATTGACATGCGCGCCCCTATCACTCTGGTTTGGCCACAACAGCACCATTTTTTCTGCTGCCTGTTTTTGGGATGGATCCTTTTTATTTTCAAGCATCTGCGCGTAGTAATAAGTATTAGCAATCGCCAGGTCGCATTGACCAGCGGCAGCAGCCATAATTTGATCACGATCACCGCCGCTTGGTTTTCGTGCCAGATTACTAACAAGCCCCTTTGCCCATGTTGTGGTGGCCTCTTCACCTTTTACCGAAATCATAGAAGCTACCAGTGATTGATTGTAGATATTACCCGATCCACGAATACAGATACGCTTTTTCCATTTCGGATCAGCCAGATCTTCATAGCTGCTCAACTGATCGTGCATCACACGATCTCTGGCATAAAAAATAACTCTCGCCCTTTGAGATATACTAACCCACATATCGTCAATGTCACGTAAATGTGACGGAACAGAATCTGTTACAAGCTTACTGTTAATGGGTTGCAGTAAATCAGCATCTTTAGCCCGAAACAATCGACCCGCATCGGTAGTAATCAGGATATCAGCAGGCGTATTACGACCCTCGTTGATCATTCGAGTCAACAACTTGTCGGCCTTTGCTGTAATTAAATTGGTTTCAATACCGGTTTCGGCGCTAAACTTGTCCAACAAAGGTTTAATCAGTTTTTCCTTGCGCGCTGAATATACATTGACCTCAGCTGAGAAGGCATTGATCGACATTGACGATGCCAGCAGGACTAGAGTCAAGGTCGGCAGGATCTTAAACATGAAAGAGCTACTCCAGATAACAAATAAATTATATCAATAATGAGATGGATCATATTCGAATTTCAATTTAATGTAAATTATAACGCTTCTCATTTAGATTAAAATACCAGGAAAAACAATTGAACGAAAATTTACTTGATGTAGAAGATCAATTTCACTGGAGACAATTACTGGACTTCCTCCGTGAAAATGAGTACCAAAACAATCAAATCGAACAGATTGAACGACTCTCAATCGCCAGTTCATTTGCCCTCAGTCAATTATCGTTGAATCCACATTGGACAAAGCAGCTGATCGAGATGAAGAATTTCAATCTCAGCGATTTCCCGGATATTCTAACCCCAGACCAGACCATCAACCTGATGGCGGTCAAACAAATGCTCCGCCAGTATCGTCATAAGAAACTGGTACAGATTATATTTCTGGATGTTATTCGAAAGATATCTCTTCGCCAGACTTTGAAGAATCTCAGTGATCTAGCAGACCTGTTAATCACAGAGGCATTAGCAATATGCGAAAAATATCTGTCTGAAAAACACGGTCGGCCTTGCCATGCTGACGGTACCGGCATGCATTTGAATATCATTGCTATGGGCAAGCTAGGGGGGCATGAACTAAATTTTTCATCTGATATTGATTTAATCTGTTGCTATGCGAACGAAGGCGAACTGGAAGGCTTTGGGCACCTGAGCTACCAGGAATATTTCACGCGGGTAGTACGTCTACTTTCAAAGTGCCTGGCTGAAACAACCGAAGACGGCTTCGTATATCGTGTTGATTTGCGCCTGCGCCCCTGGGGTGAGTCTGGACCGGTTGCCCTCAGTCACGCTGGACTCGAACACTATTACCAGTTACACGGACGGGAATGGGAGCAATACGCGATGGTCAAGGCTCGACTTATTAGCGGGAGCGAATCCGACCACTCCCACCTTGAGTCTATTTTAAAGCCATTCGTTTATCGTAGATATCATGACTATCGTGTGTTCGAAGGGCTAGCTACACTTAAAGACAAAATCGATCAGCAAGCTCGGAGTCGTGGCATGCAGCAGAATATCAAACTGGGGGCTGGTGGTATTCGCGAGATCGAGTTTTTTGTTCAGGCATTTCAAATTCTCAAAGGTGGTCGTAATAATCAATTGCAGAGTACCGAGATATTTAATTGCTTTGAGATACTTGAACATCAATCAATTATTCCTACTGAAACCATCCACGATCTGAGGAACGCCTATCAATATTTAAGAGACCTTGAGAATAAGATTCAGATGCTGGCAGATCAGCAAACGCATAGTTTGCCGCAGGACACACTCGCTCAGAGTCGACTTGCTCATGCTCTCTCAGCCGAAGACTGGACAAATATCGATCTGAAGCAACAACAATTGAGGGAAAAAGTAAGCCGGCATTTTAACGAGCTATTCAAGCGTGATGATCGACAGAAAGACCAGGCAATCCCTGAATTTGCTGTAGATCTCAATATTTCTGATGAGGAGAATGGGGTAGCACTGTACGAATTCATCCAGTCGGCAGGGATATCCCCAGCAAGGGAATTACAACAACTATTGTATCAATTCCTGGTATCTAAAGCCTGGACGTTCATGTCGGCAAAAGCCAAAAAACGTTTTACTGCGTTGCTTCCTCAACTATTAACTGCTCTATCTAACAGCGACAATCCTTTAGTTCTATTCGAACGACTACTCAAGCTGTTTTCATCGATTGCGGGCCGAAGTGTCTATTTTGAATTGCTTCACCAAAGTGAATTGCTGCTGACCAAGCTCTGCGATCTATTTGACAAAAGTGGGTGGATAGCTGAAGAAGTATCTCGTTATCCTATGCTACTGGAACAGTTGATATACAGTGGCAAGCTGGAGGAACGGTTTAGTCGTAAAGTGCTGGAGTCTAGCCTACAGCAACAACTCGATAATGTTCTTGACGATACCGAACTCGAACTGGATGTGTTGCGTTTGTTCAAACGTGAACAAATGATAGTCATTGCAACGGCTGAACTCGCCGAAGAAATCAGTACACTCGAAGTGTGCAATTATTTGTCTGAACTGGCAGAAATTCTACTGGATTCAGTTTATCGACTCGCGAAAAAATCTATAGAAGCACAATTTGGTGTGCCTCAATACATAGCAAACGACAAACTCAACAGAGCCGAAATGGCTATAATCGGCTATGGCAAACTCGGTGGCAATGAAATGCACTATCAGTCTGATCTGGATCTGATATTTCTACATAACTCTCAGGGCAGTGAACAACAAAGCAGCGGGCCAAAAAACATCGACAACGGTTTATATTTCGCTCGTCTTGCACAAAAGATTATTTCAATGACAAGCGTGCTCACGGGTTCCGGAAAACTCTACGAAATAGACTCCAGATTGCGCCCTGAAGGTAATTCCGGGCTTCTGGTTTCGTCTGAACAGGCCTACCGTAAATACCAGCTTGACAAAGCCTGGACCTGGGAGCACCAGGCATTGGTCAGGGCCCGACAGGTAGTTGGAAACAAATCACTGGCAGAGTCCTTTCAGAGTATTCGAAATGAAGTCATCAGCCTTTCACGTGATGCTGACAAACTGGCCTCAGAGATTCTGGAAATGCGGGAAAAGATGTACCAGTCCAAACACCCTGCAGAAGGCGACTTCAAACACCTTAAACACTCCCGGGGCTGTATGATAGATATAGAGTTCATGGTGCAGTACTGGGTGCTATTACACACAAATAAAAATAGTTCAATTTGTGCATATTCTGATAATATTGGAATACTTAATGAATTAATCCGGTTAAACACTATTCCCAGTCAGCATTCGCAATTGATCGATATTTATCTAACGTATCATCGTTATCTGCATGAATCCGTACTACAGAATAAACCCGCCGAGATCGAAGCAGAACTGATCGAAGCGGAGGTAACCAGGGTACTAAAAAGCTGGCAAGAGTGTTTCTGTTTGTAACTCTGGAGTAAATAACAATGTCAATGGCCGATCGCGATGGTCTCATCTGGTTTGATGGAGAAATGGTAGCCTGGCGGGATGCCACTGTTCACGTACTAACACATACTTTACATTATGGCATGGGTTGTTTTGAAGGTGTGCGCGCCTACCATGGTGATCAGGGCACTGCTATTTTCGAACTCGAATCACACACCAGGCGCCTGCTCGATTCCTGTAAGATTTTAGGCATGGACAACCCTTATTCAGCAGAGCAACTCAATAAAGCTCAAATCGCAGCTGTTCGTGAAAACAATCTCGATAGCGCCTATATTCGCCCAATGTGTTTTTATGGATCAGAAGGAATGGGCCTACGGGCTGACAACCTAACGGTACATTGTATCGTTGCTGCCTGGGAATGGGGTTCATATCTCGGTCAGGAAGGATTACAGAAAGGAATTCGTATTAAAACATCGTCATTTACACGACACCATGTCAATATTGCCGTCACCAGAGCCAAGGCAAACGGCCAGTATATAAATTCGATGATGGCGCTAGGTGAAGCGCTCAGGGATGGATACGACGAAGCCCTGCTACTGGATCCAGAAGGCTACGTTGCTGAGGGCAGCGGAGAAAATATATTCGTCGTTCGTGACGGAATCATCTACACTCCTGAAGTCACTTCTGCGTTAAATGGAATTACTCGTAAAACGATATTTACTCTTGCCAGAGATGTGGGTTTGGAGATAGTGGAAAAGCGAATTACCAGGGACGAAATATATGTTGCTGACGAAGCTTTTTTTACCGGTACTGCGGCCGAAGTTACACCGATAAGTGAGCTAGATAACCGACCAATCGGTTGTGGATCACGCGGCCCAATCACCGAACGTTTGCAAACCGATTACTTTGACCTTGTTCACGGTCGTAATAAAAATCATCTCGATCTATTAACTTATATTCAATAAAACACTATGGTAAATCCTGATACAGCTGCCAATCAAAATGCGTTCAATCAGCCCAACGCAAAAACAGCCATTGAAGTTAAATCTGAAGACCTGCCAATACATTGCCCTGTAGCCGGCTCAAGTCTCTGGAATTCACATCCTCGGATTTATATTCCTGTAAACGAAAACGGTGGTGAAGCGAAGTGCCCTTATTGTGGCACTATCTTTAAACTCCTTGGCTAAATTAAATTCCGGCCAGGCATAAAAAAGGGAGCATGAGCTCCCTTTTTTTAACTATATCACAGTTCTAGCTTGCAGCCGCTTCCTCAGCGGTAACGGCCTTCATGCTGAGTCGAATACGTCCCTGACGATCCACCTCAAGCACTTTCACTTTAACAATATCACCTTCGGACAACTTGTCACTAACATTTTCCACACGCTCATCGGAAATCTGCGATATATGAACCAGGCCATCTTTACCCGGTAATATATTAACAAAGGCACCGAAATCCATGATTTTGGCTACCTTGCCTTCGTAGATAACACCGACTTCAACGTCGGCAGTCACCATTTCTACCCGACGGCGTGCTTCATCCCCGGCAGCCTTTTCAACCGAGGCAATTTTCACCATTCCATCATCATCAATTTCTATAGTCGCACCGGTTTCTTCGGTAATGCCACGAATGGTGGCCCCGCCTTTACCGATGACATCACGAATCTTTTCAGGATTGATTTTAAAAGTGATCAGACGCGGAGCATACTCAGACATTTCGGCCCGGCTTTCGGTAATCTCCTTGGCCATTTCTCCTAGAATGAACAATCGACCGTCCTTTGCCTGCTCGAGGGCCTGACTCATGATTTCAGTCGTAATACCGTCTATCTTAATATCCATCTGCAGCGCGGTGATACCATCGGTAGTACCAGCGACTTTAAAGTCCATGTCACCGAGATGGTCTTCATCACCTAAAATATCGGTTAATACAGCAAACTGCTCACCTTCTTTTATCAGACCCATAGCAATACCAGCGACTGGTGCTTTTAACGGCACACCTGCATCCATTAATGCCAGACTGGCTCCACAAACACTTGCCATTGATGACGAGCCGTTTGATTCTGTTATTTCAGAAACAATGCGTATAACATAAGGGAAATCATCCAGCGACGGCATAACTGCCTGAACGCCACGCTTGGCCAGGCGACCATGACCTATTTCACGACGCTTAGGTGTACCAACACGCCCCGTTTCACCAACACTCGATGGCGGAAAGTTGTAGTGCATCATGAAGTTTTCCTTGCGTGTACCTTCAATTGCATCGATGATTTGTGCATCACGACCGGTACCCAGAGTAGTCACCACCAATGCCTGAGTTTCACCACGGGTGAATACCACAGAACCATGCGTTCTTGGCAACACACCGGTACGCACGGTAATCGGGCGTACTGTTCTGGTATCACGACCATCGATACGGGGGTTACCTTCGATGATACGACCACGAACGATTTTCTTTTCAAGCTTACCAATCAACTCGCGTACTTCAGATTCACCCGGAGAGTCTTCAGCATCACTGACGAGCGCTTCGACAGCAGCCGTGCGAATCTCCCCATTTCGATTTTGACGGTCCATCTTGTCGGCAATCGTGTAGGCCTGAGTAATATCGCCACTAAACTGATCGCTAATTCTATCAAGCAGGCTGTCGTTTGATTCAGGCGCGTTCCATTCCCATTTAACCGGGTTTACTTCAGCGGTGAATTCATTGATAGCCTGAATAGCAGTCTGCATTTGTTCGTGTCCAAAAACAACTGAGCCAAGCATGACTTCTTCGGAAAGACAATTGGCTTCAGATTCAACCATAAGTACAGCATTTTCGGTGCCGGCTACGACAAGATCGAGATCAGATTCCGCAGTCTGGCTCATGGTCGGATTTAATACGTACTCACCGTCAATGTAA
>JAAEOZ010000306.1 GCA_024222685.1 Gammaproteobacteria bacterium
TATGGTAGCAGGGTGTTCCGGAAAAGCCACTGGCGGTTCGCTGGATCACCCGGTAATGTTCCTCTCCCTGAATAGCTTGGGATCAATTGTTTTAAACGTCAATGGAAACCAGTTAGATGTAGAATTTCTGGATTCAAATGTACCGCCGAACGGACCTAACGTACTTGATCATTTTACCATTAGCAAGGGTTCTGATGTAATACCTCCAACGATTGACGAAGTTCAGGCAATTGATGCATTAACGGTAATCGTCGATTTCTCAGAACCGATCGAGCAATTTAGTGCCGAGAACACAAACAATTATTCTGTTGATTATGGTATAACAATTAATAACGCAACTCTTCAAGCTAATGGTACTACAGTACACCTCAATACTTCTCCGTTAAGTCAGAATGTAACCTATACACTCATTGTCAATGGGATAGCCGACCTGGCATCGAATCCCATTGCCACAAACAGCCAAAGTCAGTTTTCCTACGATCCACAGAGCACCCGTGAATTTCAGGACGGGAATCTCCCGGATGCTTCCTACACGGGTACCAGTGACTCCTATATTTTTGAA
>JAAEOZ010000307.1 GCA_024222685.1 Gammaproteobacteria bacterium
GCTCGACTGGGTGCAAAGTCATAAACAACGGTATTCAGGCTGGAGAATGAGGTACTGGTATAGGCCCATACATAGGCTCGATGGGTTTTCTTCTTGCCCGGCATGAGCATCGCCACAGGGGTTTCGTCAGCATGCAGGACTGCTTGTTGATGCAGAGCATCTCTGAGCACATCAACCAATGGCTGCAATGCCACACCACAACGCCCGACCCAATCAGCCAGCGTGGATCGTGCAATCTCAACACCGGCTCGGGCAAAGATCTTTTCCTGTCGATACAACGGTAGGTGATCTCCATACTTGGCGACCAGCACTTGCGCCAGCAAACCGGCTGCCGGGACACCTTTATCAATGACCTGTGCGGGCACCGGGGCCTGCGTCAAGGTCTCGCAGGCGTTACACACCCATTTACCACGGACATGTTGTTCGACCGTAAACGTACCCGGGATATAGTCGAGCTTTTCACTGATGTCTTCGCCGATACGTTTCATCTCGCAGCCACAGGAACACTGGGTGTGATCCGGTTCATGCCGGATAATCGTTCTGGGCAGTTCAGTGGGTAATGGCTTGCGTCTGGGTTGCTGTTTTGGTTCAGCCGTACGAGGCGCTGGCGATAACTGTTCCAGTGCTTCCTCAATGCCTGCGATATCTTCTTCCACCAGATCATCCAGCAGGCTGCGCTGCAGGGTATTCAAGACTTCACTCTTTCGCGCAAACTGGTGTCGACGAAGAATGGCTATCTCGTGTTTGTACTGATCGTTTTGCAGTTTGTAGTGACTATTCTCACGTTGTATACGCTCGATAGTGTTGTCTTTTTGCTGTGCCTCAGACAGCAACTGCCCGGCTAAATCGCGCAGTTGCTGTTCTGTCAGTTGTTTGAGGTCTACTTGCTGATGCATACCAACCACTGTGCCAGAAGATCATACAGTGGTCGATATAAACACAGGGGTATTGGATTTTCGGGTACTACCAGGTCAGAGTATGGCGATACTTTTATCGCCACCAACCTGATACCACGGCAAACCGATCGCCAGGGCGTTGAGCTGCTCTGTACACAGTTCAATCTGTTTGTCCTGCCAGAGTTTAGGGGGCGCAAAACGACCTTGATGCAAACGTCGTGCTGCCAGCCATAAACCGAAGCCATCATGCACCAGGATTTTCATCCGGTTCGACCGTTTGTTTAAAAACACATAAGCATTATGCGGCTTTGCTGCGCCGAAGACCTGGATGACGCGAGCCAGACAGGTCTCCGGTCCGGCTCGCATATCCAGCGGTTCTCTCGACAGCCAGACTTGCTCCATACGGATCATGATTGCAGGGCCTTGAGCCAGGGCACTGCCTGATGGATGTGGCTCAGTGGCCACTGTATGATTAACTCTCCAAGTGTAAGTGTGACCTTACTGTCGGGGTCGGTCACGGTGTTCGACAGGGGTAGCGCCAGAAAGCCCGGTGGCTCTGGTGTTGGATTGCTACCAACCGCTATCGTTTTACGCCACTTGTGGATCAGGTTCGCATTGAGCTGATAGTGCCGCGCGACTGCGGCAATGGAGACACCGGGTTGTGCGCAAGCCGCGACTACCTTTTCACGGAAAGCGGGTGAATGGCGGCGCCGACGTTTAACTTGAGTGAGTTCGGGCAGTGTGTTGTTGCTTACTGTTTCCATAGAAGTGTCCACTTAATTTTAGGTGGACACCATGGTCAGCATTTTGATAATCAATTTACAGATGTGTTCGCCGGACGCTTACAAAATCAACAACAGCCTCAGACTGATAACATTAAGATCTGTTTACGGGCAAAAAAAAGGCCGCTGTAAAAGCGGCCTTTGATCAGATGAATTATCTGGATTAACTCATCTTCTTTCTTCTAATGGCTACGCCACCTAACAACAGGCCCAGGCCAGTTGACATCAGTACCAGGATAGAAGGCTCTGGTACTCTGCCGGTGATAACGTCGTTACCACATGACATTGTCCAGTAAGCGTCTAGAGCTAAAGTACTCGCAGATACGCCGGCGATCTTATCCAGATCGATTGTCATGATGTTGTAATATGACCAGCTATTAAAGGTTGTACCCAGGTTTTCAACACCTTTCTGGAAATCCGTGAGTCCGCCAGCAACTAAATCACCATCGGTCATGGTCAACACACCGTTAATGTTGTAAAGAAGTGTTTCATCAGTCCATGAGTTTACTGAGTACAAACCTTGTGCATCAGCGGCTCGAGTCACTAAAGAACCACCATCCACATAAGTTGACTCGGATCCGAAATCGATTGCATATTCGTATTTACCGTCTCCATCAAATGATAATCCTAAATCACCACTTGTGTAATCACCACGCCTGTTATCGCCTAGATCAAAACCAGTCTGTAGTGCAATCGTGAGCTTTTCGCCGTCGATACTGTAAAGCAGATATTCAGTGTCATATTTCTGGCCGCCGTGAGCCCTGGTTCCTTCACCGTCTACACCGGGGCCAATGTCAAAGCTTCCCTGGTTACCTTTCAAACCGCCATCGTCATTTGCCAGAACCTTCCACTCAGGGCCACTCAAAGCACCAACCAATGTTGCCTGTGCACCAGCACTGGCAAGTAATAAAACAGATGTAATTGCAATTTTCTTAATCATGTTACCAATCTCCGCTAATAGTATGATGATTGTTAGTATGCAAATTAGAAACCAACTTTATATTTATCTAGTTATTTCAATGACTTATGAAAAACATGATTGATAATAATCGAATTTATGTAAACATTTACTACATCTATTTTGGTCACATGTAAATATTTTTTACATATTGGCCAGTTAGGTTGACTATTTGTGGGCTAATATAGTGAAGAATTGGCCCGTCATAATAATTTATCGTGAAGTATCTGACTGACTAATCGATTTCCTTCGGCGGTCAAATGACCTTCGTTAGGATGAAAAAGCGGCCTGCTATTATTATTTTTCTTTCTCGCCAGTTCATCAGCGACATCAATTATGTTGATTTTGAGTTGTTCAGACTGTTGCAGGACGAATTTCCTGACATAATTCTGGAAGAAATATGAGTAGGAATGTGTGGATTCTATATATGATTTTCCGGGAAGTATTGCGAGGGTTAAGCTGACCTGCCGCTCGGTGGCTATTAATTTTATCATTTCGAGTAACCGAGTCAGTAAACTTTTTTGAACAACGAGTGTTTGGTCAAGAATATTATCCAAAGTATTAGCATCTTCGGCAGGCCTTATTGGTATAAACCATTTTAATATATTACTTCGATGTATTAAGGATCCAAAAACATCATTACTGGAATTCGAATCCAGAAAATCACCAAAGACTATCGAACTAACGGTTTGCTGCCTTAGCACCGCGGACTTCCGTACCTTGGCGACAGGGTGATTTTTGAGCAGCAAGGTTTCATTTTGTTCCACAAAATAGGGCTTAGATGGTTCTGCAGCTATGGGATGCTGAAGGGTATTATCTATGATGTCATTACCCAGATAGAACATAAGTACATAGTGATCAATAGTATGGTCTAAGTTGATTTGCTTCATTAACAGGTATTCCTGATCAGTACTGTAGGCAGGGATACCCATATTGATGTACTGATTATCTGTATCCGATAAAGCCAGTTGCGCTGCGAATGTCTCGTTATCATTCACACCCAGGCCAAAGGTAAAACTGTCGCCGATTAGAGCGATTTTATTTTTAGCTTCTACACCTGGAAGTTCGGGTTGATTTCTGAAGCCAGATTTATCAATGGTATAGTTAACCAAAAAGTCGTGGTGACTGTGTGATCCAGTCCAGCCTGGGGTTAATTTCCATCCGAGGTTAGCATCGTAGTGCATTAGACCGGGGTCCATTACCGAACTTTGATCAATTGACTGACGATACCAACCCAGCATGTATTCGACTAATGCCAGGCCAAAAAGAATACTTGCGGTTACGATAATCGCAGAAAATAACTGGTATCTTGAAATTTTCATACGGACTGTTAAAAGAGTGTGTAGATGAATGGGCTAATAGCCGATCCCTGGGTAAATATTATGAGTGCACTTGCCATCAACATAAGAATGACGATCGGCACAATCCAGAGCTTTTTATGTTTTCGAGCAAATTGCCAAAGATCGGTTAGAAATTCAAACATTAATAAGGCTTCTCCATATCTTTCGATTCTAAAGGATTGCTTTTAATTCGATAGCTATTCGATATAAAGTCATGATTCATCAAAGCATTATGGCCAGTGAGCCTTCGAACTAGCGCAGAAGGCGTGATAATGCTGATAAAAACGATAGTCATCAATGTATTACTTAAAATCTTATTGAGTATTTCTACTATCCGTATCCAGAATTTAAAAATGCCTTTTAGTGCGGCAGGATTAAATAAGGCAAACAGAAATAATCCAAGCGCAGGAAGATACCCCAGCCACCATATGGAATCAGATGAACTGGATTGAAGAAAAAAGTAACTGATCCAGCAGCAGATAACAAATGATAATAACAGGCCAAAAATTCGTAGCTGTCTTGAATTTATTGAAATTGTATTCATTCAGCTTAGTCCAGTTCTA
>JAAEOZ010000308.1 GCA_024222685.1 Gammaproteobacteria bacterium
CCTACATGAAGGAGGGTTTCGAAACTCTCAAGGAGGGGCTAGACCTGGCAGAGTATGCGATGGAGGGCTACGCTGGAGTGCTTGTTTATATACTTCTGGGCGCCGTTGCGACGGTTGTTATCCAGTCCAGCAGCGCGACCATGGCGATTATCATCACTGCGCTCGCGACGGGGCAAATTGACTACATCAATGCGCTCTCGCTTGCGATCGGTGCCAACATCGGCACCACGGTTACCGCTGCGCTGGGTTCACTGGCATCGAACCGGAACGGCAAGCGCCTCGCTGTCGCACATTTTATTTTCAACTTTATCACCGCGCTTTTTGCAGTTATCTTCATTCACCAGCTAAAAGACCTGGTGGACTGGCTCGCGCCGTACCTGGCAATACCTGATGGCGACGACACGATGCGGTTGGCACTGTTCCATACGATCTTCAACGCGATTGGCGTCCTGCTGGTCGTGCCCTTTTTGAAACAGTTGGTTAACTTTCTCGGAACCCTGTTCCATGACGAAGAGAAAGCTCGCGGTCGGGCGAAGTACCTGACTTACGAGGTCATGGAAATTCCCGCGACTGCGTTGGCGGCGCTGCGTAAGGAGACGATTCACCTTTACGACAAGTCGCTGGAAGCCATCGTGCATGCGATGAACCTGCATCGTACCGAAATTTTTTCGGATGTCGGCATTGACGAAGTGATCGAGCAATCGACTTCTCCGATCAAGATCGATATCGACCAGGTATACCAGAGCGAGATCAAGAGCCTGTATGGTGAGATTATTGAGTATGCATCAATGTCGCAAACCTACATGGATCAGAAAGGTAACAATGAAATATACGAATTGAAACAAGCCGCAAGAAAAATTATTGAGATGGTAAAGGACGTCAGGGAACTACAGAAGAACCTGAATTTTTACTCGAAAAGTCATAATCCTGTAATAATTCAACAATACAATCAGTTACGTGCCGAGTTAGTCAAAGTGTTGCGTATGATACAAGAGTTCAGGGAAAACGAGTTCGACGAGGAAGAAGTACTAACCCGGATCGAGGTAGAGAAGGTCAATGCCAAGGAGCGCGAAAACTCGCAGAATCATGAAGTTGATGCATTAATTCGGGCGCAAAAGATTGACTCACACAGCGCATCGTCACTGATCAACGACATTAGTTTCGCTCAGAGTATCAGCAAGAAACTACTCACCTGTGCGGCGATCTTATGGGTCAGGGACGAGGAAATCAAAGATTTGGGAGATGAATATGGGTACGAATAAACTAATCGATAAGCTGGAAAAATATATTAATTTTTCGGAAAAGAAGCGACGTAAAAAACACGATAAGCTTCAGAAAATTATCCAGGAACTCGAAGAGAAAAAGTCCAGGCTTGAACAAAAGGCGCTAAATGAACGAAAGATTGATGCAAGCAGTAGCCGCTATCGGGACTTGAATCGGAAGATACTGGTAATCTCGAATCTCATCAGCAAGGCCAATCGAAAGGATCTGGCTGACTAGTATTGGACACTACTGATGAAACTTGTGCTCCGCTGCTTTCCATGGCAAAGGTAAGGTAGTAACTTAGTTGACCTGAGTCAAATGCTCGGTTGGATCGTTGAGCTAACATTTTGGGATAAAAAGAAATGCTAAATAGGAAGGGATGAAATAATGACAATTTCTCTTACCCATATACAGGGTATCGGGTCGAGTACGACAAAGATTCTGGCAGATAACGGATTCGAATCCGTACATCAACTTGCCAGCTCGACGATCACACAACTGACTAAGGTACCAGGGTTTGGTGCAGTACGCGCGAACAGAGTGATCAGTGCAGCGATAGAATTGCTCACCGCTGCCGACGACTCTACTGCTAAGGCCGCTCAAA
>JAAEOZ010000309.1 GCA_024222685.1 Gammaproteobacteria bacterium
CTGCCGAATATGCCAGCTCCATTGTAATAACCGCTCTAGCTCCCGGCGATAGGCATTGAAGGTGGCCGTGGACCCACCGTAACTGACGAGAAACTGGAGTGTCGATACATAGTCCTGCTCTGCTCCGGATAGCGGCTGACCGGTGAAAAAACGGGGCACTGAGCGAGCTTGCGCCTCGCGATGACGTCGATCACCAATGACTGCCAGGTTATCGATGATCGGTGTAGGAGCAACGCGTTTCGGATTCTTCATACGGGGGCCGTGCATAAACAGAGAATAGCGTCGATTTTCTTCAACTAGACGGTATAGAGTACGATATTATGCCACAAAACACTATATCCGATAATAACTATTATCGGATATAGTAGTAATTACTGTGCTGAATAATATGTTCTATTACTGATTGGTCAGAGCACCTTGATACAAATAATCAATGATCTTTAGGCACCTCAATATCACCATCAGCAATACCCTGCGCGAGCGATTCAAGCAACTTTGCGAAGCGATAAAAACCGTCGTACTGCTGACAAAGATATTCCATTTGCACAGAGGTTGAGCTGTCCATGATCCGCTTGAACGCGTCCATGTAGTCGAACGTTGATCTGAGTAAGTGTTCATCGCCCAGCTGTGACTCTGGGTATTTGTTTACATGCGCATCGATCATCGTGGCCAGTTGGATTTGTTCAGCGGTAAGATCCATCATTGCACTCAGTTCTCTAACGATATTCTCTATTCAATAGCTTCCAATATTATAAGCCGACAACAATGAGCCAACTCGCGATAAAGTGTGTCGCTA
>JAAEOZ010000310.1 GCA_024222685.1 Gammaproteobacteria bacterium
ATTACCCGAACCGGCATTGAGCAAAAAGGATCAAATTGGACCTATCCCGACTCGTTCCGGTTGACAATCAACGGCTCTGGCGAAAGGCTTATCAAACAGAGCGACGGGTCGCCCGCCGTGTACCGAGTTGAAAACAGGCCTGATATTTATGTATTAAATTATGGCGGACGAGACTGGCAAGGCGGTCAAACCGGCGACAGTTATTGGCTTGTTAAAACGGCTGATGGCGCCCAATACCGCCTCGGTTACATGGCTGACGCCGTTTCTTACCAGAAAACGACCGGTTGTATGTCTGCGTCCGACTCTGGGTGCGATGGCACTGAAAACGATTGGGATTCCGAAATCATTGCCTGGAATGTGGATACGATAACGGATCCGTTTGGCAATCAAATCCAGTATGATTATACTAATTCTGACTCCGGCTATGATTCGGCAAATTTTTGGTGTTCCTGGGGCGGAAATTGCCGGTTCAGATCTCACACACACAATAGCAAGGTCTCTCAAATCCGTTATAACTATGCGGGGCGCGTCACCACGCAGTCTCCCACCAGTAGTTCCTGGCGTCTCGCCGGCAGTTTTGCCTCCAACATCATTCTTGAATATGCTGAAGAAGGTGCGCGTTTATCTGCTATTCAAGTTGAACATGGCGGGCATATTCAACGTCGTTACGAAATTGTCGCTGAGACAGTTACCAAGGATAGTCCCGGCGATTGTAAGTTCACAACAGGGGGTGACCGGCAAGATTTGAAAAACTCAACGCGCATAGTGAACAGCATTACTGAAAAAGCGCTTGTAGAAGGCAGCTGGGTAACTTTACCCACAACAACTTTCCAATATGAACTCTACTCCCATTACACCTATAGTAATAATTATGGCTGTTTTCTTTACCTCTATTTAGACACAGTCGCCAATGGTTATGGCGGCGAGACGGAATTTCAATATACCCATGATGGTCGGCAAAGAGGTGATTACGAAACGTGTCACAAAAAGAGTGATTGTACG
>JAAEOZ010000311.1 GCA_024222685.1 Gammaproteobacteria bacterium
GTGTTTCACACAAGGTTTCTCAACGCGCGGAATGTTCAGTTCTTACCGTAAAGTAAAAGGGTTACGGTCTAATCCGCTCGCTGAGAAATGAGATTTGAAGGTCGACCTTCTCCAAAGGAGGCCCTCAATAGGCTGGAGTGTGCGGCAATCTTCGGCCAACTGCGGACTCTCGTTAGAATTTGAGGCCCCTCACGATTTACGGTTCTGTTACACATTTTCGGACCACTTCATTTTATTGCCCCAGGTACTTCTTGAAAAACTGTTGAACCCGATCTAGCGAATCTTGATGGGCCCTGGGATCGTAGTAGAATGCCGAATTCCCTGTCGTCGCATCGTTGCCGGTATAGGTTGGATACTTCGGGTCGTCGTAAAAATGAGTCGCGCCCGGATAGACTTTCAATTCAACCACCTGGCTTGGATTCTTGCCCTCTGAAGCCTGTTTGAAAAATCGACAATGTCCTTTTTGAATCAAACCATCGTTATCCCCCAAAAGGATTAGCATGGGTGCCGTGAACAGCCCCCCGTCCGGATTACAAATCGGGTAGATGATTGCGGCGGCGCTGATCGCTTTCCTGATTTTTCTTCCCGGCGGCGGTTCTGTTCCGATCAGCGAGAAGGTCAGGTTACCGCCTGCGGACCAACCCATGATTCCAATACGGTTCGCATCGACATAGGGCTGATTTATCAGGTACTCATAGGCCCCGTAAGTATTGCTGATGACATCACCCGAAAGATTGACGGAGGAGGGTACTTCGACGCCCGCTGGAGCATCGCTGTAAATCAATAGGGAGACGTATCCCCATTCTGCCAGTCGTTGCGCCCATGCCTTGTGAAAATTCTGCAGACCCTGCCCACTATGCAACAGGATGATGGCTGCTGCCGGGGTGTCAGTGTCGAGTTTCCCCAGGTATCCGGTCAGCTCGATCTTTTCCTTTGGTTCGAGCTCTATTCCGTCGGCCTTGGCGCGTTTTAGTCGAAAGGGGCTATGCGGACCCGGTTCCGAAAGAAAGGTGATAGTCTCGAGGCACCATCCATTGGAGACCATACCCAGGCAGATGCATAACATCATGACAAGCTGTTTCATGCAGGAAATTTTCCTGTAGGCAGGATTGTGGAATTCGGAATTCGGGGGACAGTATACCTAATTACTTAAAACTAATTTCTTTCCCCCGTGTATTTGATACCGGTATATTGCGGGCAATCTCAACCAGCAGAGCTATATTGGGTCGTTTCTCGTCTCTGAGGATTTGATTCTGAGTGACAGATGTCTCCATAGGAGGCGCCCGTAGTCGCTACTTGGGCTTCTCGAAACGGCCAGTTTCAGACACTCAGAATTGAGATATAACCATAGTACCTGCATTGCCTGTGATAATATTTAAACAATAAATATCGAATTGGGCTAGCAATGGCAATGGATAGTCGATCCAGCAAACTAGCGGTTATTTTGCATGCAGACGTGGTTGGATCAACACTTATGGTGCAAAAGGACGAGCACCTTGCTCACGAGCGAATCCAGGATACTTTTCGCAGATTCGGCGAAACAATCAATAACTACTCAGGTCACGTACTCGAACTGCGGGGGGATGCACTATTAGCCGAGTTTGAACGGCCTTCCGATGCAGTAGCGGCGACACTGGCGTTCCAGAATAGTCAACCGGATTATCTTTCAACACTTGATGACGATCTCAAGCCAAAGCTTCGAGTGGGAATTTCGATGGGTGAAGTTGTGGTTGCCGATAGTACGGTTACAGGCGCCGGCGTCGTAATAGCGCAACGTGTGGAACAATTGGCGGAGGTAGGCGGAATTTGTATCACTTCCACTGTTCGAGAATTATTACCCAAACGATTAGCACTCGATTTTGTCAGCCTGGGCGAGCAACAATTGAAAGGATTCGACGATCCGGTCAGAGTATTTAAGGTCACGTTAAAGTCGGGTGAGCCCTTGCCTTTGCCGCAAGCAAAAAGCCTACCCGAAGCCCACCAGCGAAAGTGGAAGCCTGCTGCATTCGTCGCGATTTTTATCTTGTCGATCATAGCGGGAATCGGTTATTGGGACGGCATTAACGATGTCGCTGATCCACCCGGTAATACGTCGATAGCCATCCTGCCGTTTGAAAACTTGAGTAGTGACGCAGAGCAGGAATATTTTGCCGATGGAATGACGGACGATCTGATAACCGATGTTTCCAAGATACCGGATTTGCTGGTGATTGCGAGAAACTCCGTGTTTCCCCTTAAAGGTACAGACTTGAGTGCGAAACAAGTTGCCGAAAAACTTGGCGTGCGCTATGTGATGGAAGGCAGTGTCCGACGTGCGGGAAAACAGTTACGAATCAACGTTCATTTAGTTGATTCGACCACTGAAGGAAATGTATGGGCAGAACGATATAACGGAGCGCTCGATGATGTGTTTGCTATGCAGGACAAGATTACGCGCAGTATCGTTTCTGAGCTATCACTAACACTTGGTAGTCAAATTGATACGTCAGTCGAAACCACTGTCACGGAAGCCTATGACGAATACTTACAAGGCCAATCGTTCTACCTTCGCAATACGCCAAAAGATAATGCGAAGGCAGAGCCACATTTCAAGCGGGCGCTTGAACTCGATCCTGGTTTTATGCGTGCCTATGCGGCGCTGGCCAAGGTTTACTACAAAGGTATAGAACTAGATTTCAGTCAGGCACTGGGGATTTATTGGCGCAAGACGATTCTTATGGCCTACAAAAATTTGGCCAAAAGTAAAGACGCCAACATTGCCGATGCGCATGTCGTTAGATCGCAAATGGCATTGTTAAAGCATCAAGTCGAGGTTGCGCTAAATGAGGCAGACCTGGCATTGAGTCTAAATGCAAACGATGTCGAAGCGATGAAAGCAAAAGCAAAAGCACTGATTTTCTCTGGAGATTTTGAAGGGGGGCGAGAACTGGCCAATCGGATAATGCAACTCGATCCCGTTGTTATTGCCGAGCCGCTGTATCTGATAGGCCTCTCTTATTTTGCTGAAGGAAATTACAAAAAGTCCAGAGATTACGTTGAACGGGCATCCGCAAACGATTCCGCGACGAATCATTACAACCTCCTGCTAGCAACGACTTATGGCAAGATTGGCATGGAAAAGAAAGCTAACGAGGCATGGTTAAGATTTCGCAAACCTCATAGGGGGCGGCCGGTCTGGATCGGAATGGTGATGCTATATTTTCCATTCAAAGAAAACAAAGTACTGAAAAATCTGGCCGATGGATTTGAGGCGGCCGGCGCTGTTGAACGCCCGCCGTCGCGTTATTTAAAACTCGATCGTGAAACCAGATTGACCGGCTCCGAAATAAAGTCTCTGTTGTTTGGACACAAGATCAAAGGCACTGATGCCGAGGGTCGATTTAGATGGGAGCAGGAAAGGTCAATTAGTGGCAGGGTTTCTCATTTCGGAATATCAACACATTCTGGTTTTTCCGATGTTGAAGAGGTAGGTGAGAGTTGGGTGGAGGGTGACCGGCTTTGCGAGCGTTGGTTCCATCCGGGGGGCGATGCCACCATTTGTAGCTTGGTTTTCAACAATGTGGCCAAGGGGCAAGGTAACTACTACCTAATGACCGACCAGGGGCCGCAACCGTTTCAGGTGTCAAACTAAACCAGGCATAAATTTCACTCATTAACGCTGGTTTGAGCGTCTCCTTCGGGTCGTAACCTGCCTGTAGGGAATCGGTTGTGGAGGTCTCTTATGGGCAGATTCTGTACGGTGGCCGCCAGTAAAAACTCATCGTGTGCGCCAGTGATGCCGCGCAATCGTAACCGGTCAAAATTCATTACTCGCTTGAGATGGGCAAACAGCACCTCAACTTTTTTTCTGCCCTTTCTCGATTGTAGATATTCCTGGGTCTGGCAAATATCTCTGGCAACATCACGAGATGACTCATAGATACTACGGGTAATCTTTCTGAACGTTGTATTCGGACAACATTGGGATTTGAGTGCACAGGTTTTGCAGTCACGCTGACTTGAGCGATAAATAATCGTATTGGCTTTCGTTACTGGTGATCGAGGTTTTTTGAACTGACGTCTTCTGGCTTGCAGTTGATGACTACCAGGACAATGGTAACAATCAGACGCGTTATCCCAGATAAAATCTGATCGACCCAGTAGACTTGGTTTACTTTCAGACTTATCCAAAACAGGGATATGTGGTTCAATTTGTTTTTGCTCAACCA
>JAAEOZ010000312.1 GCA_024222685.1 Gammaproteobacteria bacterium
ATATGTCTCGTCAACAGGGCCATGTCGATATCGACGAACTGGCCATCAACGCGAGAACGGCGCGAGATATTTTTCCGTTGATGGAAAAAGCCAGAATTGTACGTTGCTGGGCCGGCATCGAGGGTGTCACTCCAGATCAGATCCCGGTAATCAGTCCAAGTTCGACTTACCCCGATGCATATCATGTTTTTGGTTTTTCGGGCCACGGGTTCCAGTTGGGCCCCATTACCGGGAGCATCATTTCCGACCTTGTTAATCACCAGTCGACCGAATTACCTATCGAAGACTTTAGTATCGACCGTTTTGTGCACGCGGAGCATCGTTGAAATAACGTTTAGGATGTCTCCAGGCCTTTTCAGCCAGCAGTGCAAATCGGATAGACCTGGACATAGCGTATAATCGCTAGTGCGGTACGTGGATAGCGTTGGGAGCCAAATCGAACGAGACGAGAGGATGCTTAATAATCAGACCCTGCTTGAATTATCCGAGCAGTAGAAACCAACTGCTTTCTTTGAAAGAATTGGGTAATACTGGATAAAACAGATTATATTTGTTTTATTAATATAACAATAAAAATGTTAGCCCCATAGGGTAATAGGGTTTCAAGGGGTGTCGATGAAATCCGAAACCTACACGATTATTGGTACGACGTTAGAACCCTTACAAAACGTGGACTGAGAATTGGGGTGATTTCCGTCAGGAAAAGGCCGTCTGGGGATTTCACCTAAGACCAGAAAATAAATTGGCAAGACCGGAGATCTTCGCTGAAAGGAAATGGCTGAAAGCCGCGTAATTAGTGAGGACCCGTGGACTATTAGTCCATTGGTCTGACGGCTATAAGCCATTGAATTTTATGAAAATGGTGGGCCC
>JAAEOZ010000313.1 GCA_024222685.1 Gammaproteobacteria bacterium
GGGGAAGGCATGACAATGATGGTAGTCACGCATGAAATGGGGTTCGCACGCCGGGTTGCAAACCGTGTCATATTTATGGATGAGGGTCGTATCGAAGAGGATTGTTCAAAAGATGAGTTTTTCGGCTCGACACGGGGCGAACGCGCACAGATATTTCTTTCCAAGATACTCGAACACTAATCTCGATGCCTGCCTCTTCGGCGATCTGGCAACCCTGCCCGATCCGACGACTCGGCAACGATGCGGGGCATCACTTTTTCGGCTACTACAATAAACATCCCTGGGATCATTCCGCACGCTACCTGCTGGCTCAGCGAGTGTCGATGCGTACCGCCGACCTGAGCGGCACTGAAATTGCCGAAATCGGATACTTCGATCTGCAGGATACGGATCGATTTCATGTAATCGGCAAAACCACAACCTGGAACTGGCAAATGGGTAGCCAGTTGCAATGGTTAAGCGCAATACCGGGGCGGCAACTGGTATATAACACACGCGCTAAAATAAGCGACATCGATTACCCCTATGCAGACTTTCGTGCCATGGTTACGGATATTAGTACAGGGGAATCTCGCGAGTTACCATTACCGGTTTACGTGGTAGCAGCCAGCAGCGAATGGGCGCTTTGCGTCGATTATTCGCGTTTCGAAGTCACGCATCCGACTATTGGGTATCGCGCCAGCCACGATGAACCAGGGCTCGATAATGCGCCGCGGGATGATGGTATTTTCCGTATGGATATCGAGTCAGGGGACGCCGAGTTAATCCTGAGTCTACATGACCTGACGCAATTTCAACCTCTGGCATCCATGGAAAAGGCCATCCACTGGATAACCCACCTGGAAATCAACCCGGCCTCGACACGTTTCCTGTTTATCCACCGCTGGACAGAAAGAGTCAGGGATGAAACCTGTTTCCTGCACCGGCTGTTCAGTGCAAATCCGGACGGTTCGGATCTTCGCCTGCTGGAATGCACCGATCATCCTTTGCCGCAACTCGCTGCCGATTTCGATGTGGATGCAGTCGGCACCTTTGATTACGAAAAATCGGAATACCAGATATCGCATCCCGCCTGGAAAAGCGATAATGAAATCATTGTCTGGAGCCCGCATGATGGCAGCATTCACTACCACCTTTATCACGAAGCTGGTACCGAGGTCAGGGTCGTGGGGGCCGACTGCCTGACCGAAAATGGTCACATGACTTACTCGCCTGACGGTCGGTGGCTGCTCTCGGATACTTATCCTGATAGTGTCAGCAACAGGCGCTTGTTGATTCTCTATGATGTCGATAATGACCAGCGGTACGACATCGGCAGTTTTTATACGGATCCGAATCTGGGCAAACCGAATCGTTGTGATCTGCACCCCCGCTGGAGCCCCGATGCGCGCCTGGTGTGTATCGATTCCATCCATGAAGACGAACGTCAGATGTACCTGATTGACGTGAGCATGATTACCGGTCGAAACTAGACCAGTTTCAGCTCGGTGAATTTCCATCAGATCTTGTGTACACTTTATACTCGTAAGGCTGTGGATTGCGATGTGGTGACAGGCAGTATTCGTTTGATGCAGAAATTCGACACTAAATCCAGCTACTATGCATAAAAATCTGAAGTGGAATAAATTGGCGGATTGAATGAAAAAACTGCTTATCGCATTTGTTTTCCTTGTAACGACCCTGGTCTTAGTAGTTGTTTTTGCAGTGGTTGAAACCTCGGCGGATGTTTATGCGGTCGATCAGGTTGAATCACGTAACACCAGGCACGCTAAAGTTCTTGCTCGTCATATCTGGCAAACTTTGAATTCCGATCAGGCCCAGCGTGTGATCAGTCTCGATGCCGAACAACTCAGCAGTCTGCTGGCTCTGTTCAGTCATAGTGTTCCTGGAGCACACTTCCGCTTAAACGACATTGGAAATGGCTGGATAATTACGGGATCAATAAAATTGCCTGAAATTTTCAGACAACTATACATCAACACATCGACACATTTGCAGCAAGGCATGAGTTCAGCATATCTGGGTGAAACCCGAATTGGCAGCTTATCGTTGAACAATCAATGGCTTTTACAGGCGGCCGTGTATTTCATTAACCTGACCGGGCGAACTAGCACTAGCATTGATGCAGAAAAATTAATACAGAAAGTTCAGTTAACCGATGGTGATCTGGTTATAAATGTACATCCGGAATTCGATTTGCAACAGTTGAAAGCAAGCGTGAAATCAAGCTCCAAAGTTGCCTTGAAGCAAATCACCGGAAATCAGGATATCTCGAACCAGATCAATCACTATCTAGACCTGCTAAACCACTTGTCGAGTTTAACCTCAGGCCTTTCGAAACTGCCCATACCTCTGACAGATTATATTCCCTCGTTGTTCGATGCCGTTGCAAAAAAATCGACCGTCAGTTCAGCGATCGATGAAAATCGATATGCATTATTAGCACTTATCTACTTTTCCTCCGATTTTCCGATGCGCAGAGTAATCAAAACTGCACTCGCACCGAGCATCTCGGATGTTGTTAATCGCCCCAGGATTTTATTAAAACAACGCAAGGATCTGGTGCTGCATTTAATGTATTCGGCCGCAATTGAATTACTTTCTGATAACGCAAGTAGTTTCAGTATTGGTGAAATCAAGGAAATCAGTGATAGTAATCAGGGTGGGAGTGGATTCAGCTTTGTCGATCTAATGGCCGATAAGGCGGGAATTTATCTGGTACAACAATTGACTAGCTCAGCCTCCCAGGCAAAACAAATACAGGCGAGGCTTTCCCAGCCATTGACCGAGCAAGACTTTTTCCCCGATATTTCCGGTCTCCCGGAAAAACTATCAGAAGCCGATTTCAAGCAGCAGTTTCATAATCGTCAGTCGCAACAATATCTGGCCATGTTAAAAAATATCGATACGAGAATAGCAGGCCTTGCTATTTATAGATGAGATATCTGCAGTAAATTTTACCCGCTAGATGTCACTCAAGATTGCTTAGTAGTTGCCTGATATCCTTCCAGCCGATTCGGCTATCGGCAGCATTGCTACCTGCGAACTTATCAATACCACTTTGGTCTTTTATACCACCGATATGCCGGTAAAATTTTATAGCATCCAGGTTGTCATCAAAAACCCGCAGGCAGACTGACTTTCTTCCCTGCCGGATAAGACGTTCTACGGTCGTCTTCAATAATCTTTTGCCATAGCCGCAGCCTTTGTTATGCGGTTCGATATGCAATGCTTCTATCACGGCGTCATAACCGGGTTCACCCGATGTTGATATCCAGACAAAGCCAATAACTAGCTCACCGCTATTAATAGTTAGCACCATTTCATCTTCGGCTATATGCGATAGTTTACTGTGCCAGAAACGTCTTCTTTCGTGTTCGATTTCTTCGTCCAAATAGGTACTTGGAAGAATATTCCTGTAGGCATCCCGCCAGCTTGAAGTATGGATTTCAGCAATGGCTTCGGCATCGATGATACCGGCGTATTTGATATTAATTTGTGTATTTAGCATATAGTCCGGAACATTTTTAAAAGTCAGGGCGGATAAATCAGAGGCCGCAGGACCCGGAGTTTCAAGCGCTATTATTTCACTGAACTGATCGTCAAAAGCCGACCTGAAATGATTTTTTGCCTTCACATAAATGATAGCAAAATCATTCAGCCTGAGATCGTGCAGTTCAAACCAGGCTCTGTCATTTACGGGTATATTTTCACTGGTAATGACAATTGAAAGATTGCCTGCTTTTAAAACTACAGTCGGTCCAAGTTCAACTTTAAGGTTTTTCTCCATTGGACCTGAATTGGTAAATTTGCCATCGGTAAGTTTTTCAACCTGTACTGTTATTTCGACTGGTGGGCCAAATTCTGATGTTAATCTACCCCCAATTCTACAATCCAGATTGCTACCAGGACCTGCTTTAGTTGCTAACTGGACGATGTCTGGATCACAGAAAAATGCAAACAGGGAAGGTGCGTCAATCCCCGATTTGAGTACAGCTCTGAGCAAGCCCGGTGTATCGGCACCGCCACCGGAAAATATATTGTCAGAAGGCTCTAATATTGCGACTGGTCGACTGTATGGGTTGAGCTTCAGTGAATGTTTGAGGCCGGCCAGAAATTCACTCACGGATGGTAAGCTGCTTTCAAACTGGGGTGCCCTGGTGCGAAATATTCCGGCCAGATGCTGCGCATCCCGGGTGGCATCTGCTTTTGCACAAATGGTGACCGAAGCACCGGTATCGATGGAATCCGCGTAGACAAATCCTCCAAATACACTGACATCGTAAAAGTTCTTTTCAAGCTCAAGTTGTCTTGCACGAGCCATCAAATTAGCCATGGGATTATCGGCGGTGCCCATTTTAAAGCTGGTAGGCGCGAAACCGGCGGGCACTATGGTAGTGACAGGTGATAGTTTATGAGCCATTGTTTTACCCAGCAGGTTTAAGGCTTTGGTCGCCGTATCTAACATATCGACATGAGGGTAGGTCTTATAACCACAGATAATATCGACTAATTTTGACATTTCCGGATTTATATTGGCGTGCAGATCCAGTGAAACTGCAATAGGTACTGGTTTGCCTGCGAGCTCACGTACGCGTCTGATTAAAGTGATCTCAGGTTGGGGTTCTTCTACTGCAATCGCGCTACCGTGTAATGAAAGATACACACCGTCCCACTTCCGGGCTTTTAATCCCTCTTCGATATACCCTAGAATTTCACTGAAAAGCCCTTCCTGCATCGGCCCGCCCGGATATGCAGCCGCACAGAAAATGAAATCTGCCTCAATCCCCGGATTACTATTCAGAAAGTTCTCAACGGCGGCTAATTCGATATTGGTGTTTCGATAAAATTGTTTTGCTGCAGAACCGCTTATCCATTCTCGATTTTTAAAAGCCTCTTTTGTTGCCTTTATCGGTGAAAAGGCATTGCCTTCATACCAGAAACGAATAATTGCTAATTGTTTCATTGTTAATCTGTTGAATTGCAGTCACAGTGACTCAGCTATGGAACCTCTGATAAGTTCGAATATAATTGTCATTGCGAGCAAAGCGTGGCAATCTTTCAGCGAGAATTTAGATAGTTATAGATTGCCACGTCGCTATTGCTCCTCGCAATGACAAATTAATCAGAGGTTTCCTGGCATAGGAGACTACACTAGATCTACAATAATGCACAACGGGGATACCTGATGCCAGCATCCAGTTTTACCGACAATGAAACCCGAGTTATCGGTTGTTTGATGGAGAAATCTGTAACAACACCGGAGCAGTACCCACTAACGCTAAATGCGTTGACCAACGCCTGTAATCAAAAATCTGGTCGAAATCCGGTGATGTCGCTAAATCAGGGCGCGGTACAACATACCGTTCGTGAACTGGAAAATAAACATCTCATACATATCGAAGACAACTTCAAACGCGGCGTTGAAAAATATACCCACCGCTTCTGCAATTCCAATTTCAGCGAATTACAATTCGATTCGGCTCAATACGCCATCATCTGTCTGCTGCTATTGCGTGGCCCGCAAACCCCGGGTGAAATACGCGCCCGAAGCCCTCGACTGCACGAATTTGACGACAACTCGGCGGTTGTCAGTTCGTTTAATTCGCTGATCGAACGCGAAGGCGACCCACTGGTGATAAAATTGCCAAGGACACCGGGGCGTAAAGATTCGGAATATATGCATCTGTTTTGCGGACCCGTTGATATCGAAGCCTATGAGACTAATGCTCAGGCTTCCGCAGGCAGTAGTTCTTCCAGCCGTAGCAGTGTCGCAGAGCTTGAACAACGTATTGGTGTTCTGGAAGAAGAAGTAGCGGAATTGAAGAAATTGCTGGAGTAAATCATAATCCACAATTCCCTCGAAACAGGCGACCATAGCGTGGTATGGAGTGCCCCGATATCTAAAACCTTCGGCTTGTTGCCTTCGCAATAAATCATTAGAATTGTAGACACCACTAACCCGTCTTCAAATGGACTGAAAATTCGAACCTGGACAATTTGTTATGTTAACAGTATCAATCAACAAAGCAGTAAAGGCTTATTTGAGTCCAGGCGATAACTATCTAAGTAATAAGTCAGGTTGTAAATGCCTGACAAGTTATCGGCCTAAGAAATTAACTAACCACAGTTACCTGTAATGAGGTTTTGCACTCGATGAACAAACGAACCTATTTTCGAAGTATCCGCGGAAAAATAACCAATCGCGTACTATTTATCGGAATCGTGCCAATGCTGATAATCGGCGTGCTTGCCTGGTTGAGTTTAAGCCAGCTCACCAACAACGTTCAGGATGAGCTGAAGCAGGGTGAAAAGGTATTGCTGGATGAAGTGGTCGGTAGCAATCTGATATCGATATCAAGTCAGTTAGCGGCCCAGATCGACTCCTTTATGCTCGAACGGATTTCTGATGCCATTAGCTGGTCGGTAGCACCGACTGTACTGGAGGCGGCCAGGGCGGCAGTAGCTTTACACCGAAAGGAAGGCTTAAATGAAATGCTAATCAGGGATGTCGAGGCCAAGTTCAGCGGTGAGAAAAGCTATAATATTTCACCCAAAGCCAATGCTTACCTGAAAACACAAATTAGCCGCTCGAAACATTTTGGTGAGGCGTTTTTCACCGATGCTAACGGATTCAATGTAGCACTCACAAATCCAACTTCTGATTTTGTTCAACGCGATGAAAACTGGTGGAAATCTGCCTGGGAGAATGGTATTTCGGTAGGCGAAGTTGAATTTGATGATTCAGCAGGTATCTGGTCGGTGGATATTTCAGTCCGTATCGATGATCCGAAGACAGGTCGAAGTCTCGGTGTGATGAAGACAGTGCTAGGTGTTAGCCTGTTACAGGAGCTTTCCGATATTGCGCTTCGAGGTATAGAGAAGGGGTCTGTGACAGTAGTTAACTCGGATGGGCTGTTGCTTGCTGAAACCAGCACAAAACATGGCCGTAGCCGGATAATGACCAGCGAAGTCAATTTCCGTAAAAGTAAAGATGCCAGTATCAGGGCCGCTTTAGGTGGCGAACCCAGTGGCTATGTCATTGGTGATGAGAGTGTACTTGGCTTTGGACACTCTGCCGGGGCCGAATTATACGGAGAAACCGTGGAACGTTTCAGCGGATTTAACTGGGTGGTAATAGTACAGCAACCGACCAATGTAGCGCTGGCACCGCTTCAGGGATTGACTGTTGTGCAGGAACACCTCTCTCAGTCGCAAAATCAGATTTTACTGATACTTGCTATTGTCACTGTGATTATATTTATACTCGCTGTTTTCGTAGCGGGCATTCTTGCGAAGGGAATAACGGTGCCTTTGTTGCGACTAAGTGAGCATGCCGATGCGATCAGTAAAGGCGATATGTCGAGAACCATAGATATAAATTCTGATGATGAAATTGGTGATGTTGCAGATTCATTAAAAAGGCTAATGACCAGCCTTTCTATTATTTTGAATCGTTACAAAGCATTAAAGGCGAAATTGAGGTAGTTTTAACTCATTGAACAAAAGCAGATATCTGATCTAAATAAATTAAGGGTTGTTCGGGAGTCTGAAACAGCATATGGCCGGTTCACAATTTGTTGAGAAGAGTCAATTTATTGCCTTCATCAAAGACGTTATCCAGAATAGAAAAACCGGGCTGGTTTCGATATTAACTGAGAGTAAACGTTCGGTATTATTGAAATTTTCTCGGGGTGTATTGATACATTCCTATAGTCGTAGCCGAGATATCGGCGATGTCATACAGGTGATTAACGAAAGCGAACGTATAAAATTCGATATTGCGACAATTCCAGCAGAAGAAGGTACTGAAGTCCTGCCGGGTAAGATTCTTCTACAATTACTACAGTCAGGAAACAGTGTTGAGGCAGAAACGCAATCTCCAGCCACTGTTGGTAATAGTAGGAGCTCAGAAATTCACTCAGCCAGGGAGTTACTGGAGAGTCTGGCAGCAGAATACGTCGGCATGGTGGCTGAAGTCATTGTTGAAGAGGCGCTGGATTTGAGTGGCTCGCTGGAGGAGGCGATCGACAATATCGCCACATCGATACCTGATCCCGAGCAGTCTGCTTCTTTTCGTGCCGAAGCCCGTAAACAAACCCGGCTAATATCTTTGTAAAAACTATTTTGCAAATTATATTTTTTGTAAGATAGTAAAAACACCGCTTTGGAAATTTTCAAACGCAATAATACTTTTCGAGTCTTCATGCCGATGACTGACTAAATACAACAGGGGCAGGGTCAATGGAGCAGCTATTCCACGACATAAGTAAATATTACGCCGCCAACATATATGACAATATGCTATCGATAGGCAAGATAGTATTACAGGGTGATATTTACGCATTTGCCCGTGATGATATCCAGGGCCCGTATAACCTGATTTCCAATCCGGAAGTCGATGTTAATCGCATGGTGAAAATCATCGGTGAAATCCATCCTCGTAGCGCCCTGCAGGGGATTATCGGTGGGGATGTCAGTTCCTGTCTGTATCTCAATGAAAATACAGAATCTGGTGAGATTGAAGTACGCTCAATCCATAAAGGAATGGGTACCTCGATATACTCCAAGCTGGAGTGTCCCTTGATCCTGTGGAACCCTAATTACCGAGAGCACGGTTATTTTGATATCATAGATATTCAGAATGTTTTTGATGATGAACGCCTCAAGAACAGTTTTATATCGATCATTTCTGAAAGCCTGCGCGAACTGGAACTCTTTCCTCCGCTAATACATCTTAAGAGATAAGATTTTTCCGAATCAACACAGGTGCAGGGATGAGGCTGGATATTGTTCTGTTAGGTTTAATTATCCCAGTTATCTCGGTCGCTGATCAAACCTGTCACTATCAAAGCTATCGTTGGAACACGCTTACCAGGCAGGCTGAATTCTTTGAATCTGTGACAAAATCCTACGCTGATTTAGCCCCGCACGAAATTGATAATCAGACTGGATGCAGTGTCTGTATAGAAGATCAACGCCAGGTCATTATCGCCAATCTAAAGCCAATACGGGTTTGCAAACAAATCGCTGGCCAGATCGAGTGGATACTAAACATGTCCATTGCAGAAGGTTTTCAAATAAGGCAACTTCGTGGCTACCACGTCGGCCGTACTCGTGGCGAAATTGATGTTCATGGAAGGCGTACCAAATTTAGTAATCATTCGTTTGGAATTGCTGTTGATGTCAATTCTGACAGTAACGGACTATACGAAAATTGTGTTGAATTTGGCAAGCAATGCATTCTGCGCCGTGGTGGCGACTGGCTTCCAGATGAAAACCCCCTATCAATTCGAGGAGACAGCTTGTTAGTTGAATTAATGAAGGACTCAGGGTTCCTTTGGGGTGGAGAGATTAACGGTCGGCAAAAGGATTTTATGCATTTTTCGGTTAGTGGATACTGATTGCATTCCGGCGAACAAGTTGCCTGGCTGTGCTCTGGTAAAGTCAAACACTTTGTAAATTGGCCAT
Organism: Gammaproteobacteria bacterium; assembly: GCA_024222685.1. Taxonomy (GTDB): domain Bacteria; phylum Pseudomonadota; class Gammaproteobacteria. The sequence continues at coordinate 9,472 of JAAEOZ010000313.1, forward strand.
TTCAACTACCAGCCACTTGCTGCCGGCATTTTCGAAATTCACCTGAACCCGTGACTGCGCACCCTGACCCTCCAGGTTAAGAATAATGCCATCACCAAATTTAGCATGGTTGACTTGCTGGCCGATAAACAACCCGGTATCCGCTTCCGCCTGTTGACGCGCGAAATTACCGGTGTCGTGGTAGGTGGGACGGCTGAACTGCGCCTTGGGGCGAATTTCCTGAATGGTGTCGTCGGGAATCTCACGAATGAATCTTGAGGTCTTGTTATAGTTTTCCTTTCCGTAGAGTCGTCGCACTTCGGCGCTGGTTATGATTAACTGTTCTCGTGCTCGGGTTATGCCGACATAACAGAGCCGACGCTCTTCTTCCATTCTGTCAGGCTCCTCACTGGAACGTTGATGCGGGAAAAGGCCTTCTTCCAGGCCAACCAGAAATACCAGTGGAAACTCGAGGCCTTTTACCGAATGCAGGGTCATCAGTTGTACGCAGTCATCCCAGGCATCGCCCTGCGCTTCTCCCGCCTCAAGAGCGGCATGCGAGAGGAATGCTTCGAGCGGGGACATATTTACATCTTCGATTTCAGCCTCAAATCGATAGCTTCTTCCCGCACCGACCAGTTCCTGCAGGTTTTCAAGCCGCGACTGACCCTTCTCGGAATTATCTTTTTCGAAGTGCGCCTTTAACCCGCTGCTATCAATACAACTCTCTATCTGCTGATCGAGTCCACATTCCAGCAATTCGGTTTGCATGATTTCGATCAAATCAATATAGCCTTGCAGCGCAGTTTTTGCGCGCGCGGTGAGCAGGCCGGATTCTGTCAGCGCACGACTGGCATTCCACAGTGAGAGACCATGTTGACTGGCATATTGCCTGATCAAATCAATCGATTTCTGCCCGATCCCTCGCGGAGGGTGATTGACGGTTCTTTCAAATGCGTGATCGGCCATCGGATTACTAAGCATTCGCAGGTAGGCAAGTGTGTCCTTAATCTCGGCACGCTCGAAAAAGCGTAATCCACCATATACCCGATAGGGAATTCCGCGACTGACCAGAATTTCCTCAAACTGCCGGGACTGTGCGTTGGAACGATACAACACGGCGATTTCTTTTCGTTCCCGACCCTGATCTACCCAGTCCTGAATTCGGTCAATGACGAAGCGTGCTTCATCTTTTTCATTATAGGCTGAGTATAAGAGTATCGGTTCACCATCGCCGGCATCGGTCCATAACTCCTTGCCGAGCCGCCCGCGATTATTATCAATTAGGGCATTGGCGGCTTTTAGTATCGTGCCACTAGAGCGGTAATTCTGTTCGAGACGGATGGTTTTCGAATCACCAAAATCGCGTTCAAAATGATGGATATTTTCAATTTTTGCACCGCGCCAGCCATAAATCGACTGATCATCGTCGCCGACCACGAAAACCGGAGTCTGGCCTCCGGCAAGCAAACGTAACCAGGCATATTGAATCGCATTGGTATCCTGAAATTCATCTACCAGAATATGTCGAAAGCGTTTTTGATAGTGGCCGCGTAAGTCATCATGGTCACGTATCAATTCCAGCGTGCGCAATAATAGCTCGGCGAAATCGACTACCCCGGCCCGAGCACAATGGGTTTCGTAGAGTTGATAGATTTCACGTAGCTGCTGTTGCGCCGGATCATTACCAGGGTCGATATTGGCGGCTCTATTGCCTTCGTCTTTCTGGTGATTAATATACCACTGTGCCTGCTTCGGCGGCCATCTTGCTTCGTCGAGATTGAGTTCGCGCACCACTCGCTTAACCATACGTAACTGGTCATCGCTGTCGAGAATCTGAAAGTTCTGTGGCAGTCCGGCTGCCTGCCAGTGCGCCCGTAACATCCGATGTGCTAGCCCGTGAAATGTGCCAACCCACATTGCCGTGGCACCGATACCGAGCAGGGATTCGACTCGCTCGCGCATTTGTGCCGCAGCCTTGTTAGTGAAAGTTACCGCCAGTATCGAAAAGGGCGACAGGCCACCAACTTCACATACCCAGGCTATGCGGTGTGTTAATACCCGAGTTTTACCGCTGCCGGCACCGGCAAGCACCAGTATTGGTCCGGATTCGACACTAACCGCGTCACGTTGACGGTCGTTAAGTGAATCCAGCAGGTGAGAAACATCCATGGACTAGAGGTCGCTGATTAGACAAATTGATCCAGTATACGACCTCGGGGATCATCATTCACGGAAATACCGTCACTCGCCAGATAGTTTTCGATCGCGATTCGATTCTGAGGAGAAACCTGCTGTGCGGGCTGTGGTCTGTAGCGACGTTGCTGGTCAACCGCATCGAGTAGCTCGCCGCGAAATACATATTCAGTGGTCGGCCGCTCGTGACGCGACTGCATATTCTGTCGAGAAGCCTGCGCATCGTTACGCTCGCGACTAAAGCGAGCATCCTGATCCTGTTGCCGGTGCGTCGGCAGGACAATATTATATTGCTGGATAGTGGCAGGAATACTCACGGGAAGACCGATTACTTCTCAGAAAAACAGTTAAATTAACGGGGAGTTTATCAAAAATGTAGATAGTTGATGCCGACTAAATAACATTTCTAGGAGTTATTATCCGAATCCCAGCGATTTTTAGCCAGATTATCGCTGCTTTTTGCCTCAACCCATTGGCTGTTCTGGCTATTGGTCTCTTTTTTCCAGAATGGTGCTTCGGTCTTGAGGTAATCCATAATAAACTCACAGGCCGCAAAAGCATCTGTTCTATGCGCCGAAAGTACGCTTACCAGCACAATTTGATCACTCGGTTTTAGTTCACCGACACGGTGGATCACGGCACAGTCGATGATATCCCAGCGTTGTTGCGCTTTTTCGACAATTCCACACAGGGATTTTTCAGTCATCCCCGGATAATGCTCCAGTGTCATGGTTTGTAATCCATCACCGGGCAAATCGCGAACCAGACCTGTGAAACTGGTGATGGCACCGACATCGCATCGCTCTCCAAGCATTTGCCTGTTGATTTCCGCAACATCAAAATCGCCTTGCTGTACCTTGATTATCATCGTCTAAACACCTATTCGAGGAATTCGGAAAATGCCAGATAATTTACAAAATCACCTTTACTGAGGGTTTGATCTTCTCCAATTTCAACAAATCCTTTGGCCCACACGGTCGAAGTCAACACGCCTGAATCCTGATTGGGATAAATCATCGCCAGCGGATTACCATCGTCACCGGGTTCCAGCCGCGCGCGAAGAAATTCTCTGCGTGAATCGGGTTTCGACCAGTCAAACCCGGCACGCACCGGAACGCCCAGGGGTTTTTGCCAGGTTCTACCCTGAAGGGTTTTTATTAATGGACAGACAAACAGGCAAAAGGTGGCAAATACAGAAACCGGATTCCCCGGTAAGCCGACAAAAGCAGTATTGTTGATTTTGCCGAAAGCGAGGGGTTTGCCGGGTTTAATTTTCAGACGCCATAGATACAGATCACCGAGCTGTTCGATGGCAATGCGGACATAATCTTCTTCGCCAACCGAAACACCCCCACAGGTTACCACCAGATCCGCCTTCGATGAAGCCTCGAGCATGGCCTGCCTGGTTGCGTCGAGAGTATCACCGACAACACCAAGGTCGACAATGTCACAGCCCAGTGATTTCAACAAACCGTAAAGCGTATAACGATTTGAATCGTAGATTTTACCGGCAGCTAAAGGGGTACCCGGCTCAACCAGTTCGTCACCGGTGAAAAACATGCCGACGCGAACTTTATCGAACACCGCCAAGTTCTCTAAACCGACCGATGCTGCCAGGCCTATATCCTGGCCCCGTAGGCGCATACCTCTGGTTAATATGATATCGCCAGTCTTTATATCATTGCCCATCGGGCGAATGTTCTGGCCTTTAACCGGCTGGGTTTGCAAACGGATGCTATCGCCCTCAACTGTTACCTGTTCCTGCATCACCACTGTATCGGCCCCTTCCGGTATCGGTGCCCCGGTGAAAATCCGGGCTGCGGTACCCGGTTCCAGATTGACGCCAGATTCACCGGCTGCAATACGCTGTGAAACAGCAATCACCGGCTGCTTTATGTCGTTCATATTCAACGCATAGCCATCCATTGCCGAGTTGTCAGCCGGTGGCACAGATATGGTCGCCTGCTGTGATTCCGCAAGAACTTCACCCAATGCCTGCATCAGAGGTTTTGAAGATATTTTATCTAATGCTGAGACATGGCTGACGAGCTGCCGCAATGCATCGTCATATGGGAGCAGAGGAACCTGCGGTACATCGCATTGACTCATAAGATGTCGATTGATTCGATAGTTAAAGTTACGGTAACAAGCGAGCTATGAAATAACAATACTCAATGTGTCGGCAGAAAAATTCAAACCCGGTCAACCAGGCTATGCCATCGGAGCACAGCCGGGAGAAACCAGGGTTTTCCACTGTAGAACGGACGAGAGTTAAAACTGAGATCGTCAAGCGGGGTTGCTCCCTCTGCTTGATTGAGTATTTTCATTGCGACCTTGCGACCAAACCAGCTAGCTCTGCCAACACCCGAACCACAATAACCCATCGCATAATACGCGCCGGACATCGGCCCATCGGGTATACGGCCGATATGCGGCGCATGGTCGAAGGTATAAGCCACCGTGCCGGACCAGGCATGACTAATAGACTTTTGACTAAGCTGTGGAAAAATACGCGTCATTAATCGATGCAGATCGACGCTGTAGATTTTTGGTCTGTCGTCGAGATGCAGGGCGCGTCCACCGAAAATCATGCGCCTGTTGTCGGGCGACGGACGATAATAAGGACTTAACCGACTGCTATCACCGAATCCCCGGCGTACAGGGCTTAGCTCCTGCATTAGCTCCGCCGACAGTGGCTCAGTAGCGATAACAGCCGAACGAATCGGTATAACGCGACGCCTGAGGTAGGGAAAGCAGGGATCGGTATAGCCGTTAGTCGCTATCATCACTTCGCCGCAACGCACTATTGTCTCCCCCGCCGAGACCCGGTAACCGTCATCGTTAGCAATGATCTGAGTGACCCGTGCGGGCGCAAATATCTGACCACCCGATTTCATGACGAGGTCGGCGAGGCCTTTGAGGTAAAGCGCTGGATGCAAATGGCCATCGGCGGGATAGACGATACCACCCTTGTAAAAATCGCTTCCGATATGATTGCGTTGCTCGAAACTGGGCACCATTTCAAATTCCAGGCCGGCAATGCTGTTGAATTCCCCGGCCTGGCGGGCCAGTGCATCGTAATCCCTGGCTTTGACTGCACCGACGAATCGACCCGTTTCGAGCAGCCCGCATTCGATGCCTTCGCTGCGAATAAACTGTTTCA
>JAAEOZ010000314.1 GCA_024222685.1 Gammaproteobacteria bacterium
TAAATCTTCCGCAGAAGAACGAGTTATTGAAATTTGGGAAAAGTATTATCCTGCCTTAGTAGAGCATGAAGCTGGTCACGCAGAAATTGCCATAAGTGCCGCGCAGGAAATTGAAAAAATATTACTTAAATTACCTTCCTATAAGAATTGTGACTTGCTGAGTGAAAAAGCAAATTTAGCAGCTCAGAAAATCTTAGATCGTGCCAAACCTAAGCATGAACACTATGATAGAAGAACCAGGCACGGTAAAACCCAAGGTGCGCACCTTGATCTTTATTTGTGATAAAGTCATAACAAAACGGTCAATGATCGCCTGCGGCTGGACAACCTTAAGTGCTGCTTCGCAGCAAGGTTGCCCATTACCTCATTGCTAGGCGGTACGCCCAATAGTAACGAGGGTCAAATGGGAGACAGCGAGACAGGCCAGGTTTCAGAAGATGCTGCGAAGGTATACGAAGAGGTATATCTTCCCGCTCTCTTTCAGGAATGGTGCCCCCTGGTACTACAGGCGGCTAACGTCACATCAGGACATCACGTTATCGATATTGCTTGCGGCACTGGGGCCCTCGCTATTGCTGCAAACGATTATGTAGCCCCTAAAGGATCAATCATTGGGACTGATATCAATGAGGGAATGCTGAATATCGCCAGATCGAAATCATCTTCTGTCGAGTGGCTAAATGCTCCTGCTGAAACATTACCTTTTAATGACAATCAATTTGACCGCGTTGTAAGTCAATTCGGCCTTATGTATTTCGAAAATCAAGAATCTGCAATTCGAGAAATGATGCGAGTTCTGCGCCCCGGAGGATCACTCGCGCTTGCTGTATGGGACGGGCTTGCGAATAATCCAGGCCTCGCTGCTGAGGAGCATCTATGGCAGCAAGTTTTTGGTGGCGAAGTAGACGATACTCCCTATCGACTGGGAGATAAAGTAGTCCTCGGAAATTTGTTTGAGGACGCAAATGTTATCGATATTCAAATAGAAACTCACGAAGGAACTGCGGTTTTTGATTCCATCGAGAGCTGGATACATACTGGGGCAAAAGGTTGGACCGAGGACGACTCGATA
>JAAEOZ010000315.1 GCA_024222685.1 Gammaproteobacteria bacterium
ATCCGTATAACAGAAATTGGCCAGCAGGTCATCGATCAGGCCTTTATCGTTCTGCAGGAAGCACAGGTTCTTAGCGAAATTGCACAACAGGGGAAAGACCCCCTTCGCGGACAGTTCAAACTCGGAGTCATTTATACCATCGGCCCATATCTGCTACCCGAGCTGATACCCGAACTTACCAGAACCGCAGCAAACCTAAAGCTGATTATCGAAGAGAATTTTACCGCAAGTCTATTGCACTCACTTAAACAGGGTACGCTGGATGCGATAATAATCTCCTATCCATTTGAAGAACCTGGCATTGAAACCGCCCCTCTTTACGAAGAACCTTTCATAGTGGCATTGCCCAGTGACCATGAATGGAGAAATCGCAGGGAGATAAACACCGGGGATCTCGCCAACCAGGATTTAATGTTACTCGGTGCCGGCCACTGTTTTCGCGACCAGGTTATCAAAGCCTGCCCCAATTGCATGTCCGGTAATAGCGAATTGACTCGAACTTTCGAAGGCGGTTCGCTGGAGACTATTCGTCACATGGTTGCTGCCGGAACCGGAATCACCGTTTTGCCTCGTACCAGCATTACCAAAAATCATCAAAATGAAGGCCTGATCGGAATCAAACCTTTTGCCAATCCTTCTCCAAGCCGTGTCGTTGCAATAGCCTGGCGAAAGCATTTTCCACGTAAAGAAGCCATTCATTTGGTCCGCGAAACCATTCAGAATACTCCGCTTAATGGCGTCGAAGTGATACATTAAATATTATGATTGAGGCTGATGACGGCACTGATCCAGAACTGGTTAGAGCTAAAATTATTACGGAAACAGCTAAAATTCCATGGACCAACCTGCAACGTTTTTTCGCATCCGGTAAAACACTATTCGTTAGTAAAGAGCTGGATCTGATAGATGTCGCATATGCTTTCCAGCAAGACAATAGCGATACGGTTGGCAGGTGGGTGAATTCAGAGCAGATAAAAGCAGTTAGTATTGAGCAGGCCAAACAGTGGGTTGCTGAGGATAGTCTGGTCTGGGCTGCGGTGGTTAAACCCTGGGTTCTTGTTCAAAATCCTGATTGATTTATTACTGGCAAAAAAAAAGCCTGCATTTAGCAGGCTTTTTCTAATATTGTTCCGTATTAACGCTTGGAGAATTGAACACCCCGTCGTGCCTTTCGCAGACCGACTTTCTTACGTTCAACTTCGCGTGCATCACGAGTAACAAAACCTTCCTTTCGAAGCGATTCGCGAAAAGTTTCATCATATTGTAACAATGCTCGTGTAATGCCCAGGCGAATGGCTCCGGCCTGACCACTGGGCCCGCCACCACTGACACTCACATTAATATCAAACTTGTCCAGCATATCAGTAGTTTCAAGCGGCTGACGAACCACCATTCGAGATGTTTCTCTACCGAAATACTCATCGATACTGCGATTGTTAACCGTAATCGAACCGCCGCCGGATTTCAGATATACCCTGGCCGAAGAGCTCTTGCGACGACCGGTACCATAATATTGTTCTACTGACATGATTCGAAACCTTATATTTCCAGAGGTTGCGGTTGCTGGGCGCTATGATTATGCGTCTCACCAGCGTAAACCTTAAGTTTCCTGAACATCGCACGGCCCAGAGCGTTCTTGGGCAACATTCCCTTGACTGAATGCTGGATGATTCTTTCCGGATGACTGGCACGTAATTTTGACAGATTTGTCGATTTCAGGCTGCCGATATAACCGGTGTGATGATGGTACATTTTGTCGTTTTCCTTATTACCAGTAACACGAATTTTTTCCGCATTTACCACCACAATATAATCACCAGTATCCACATGCGGCGTATATTCCGGCTTGTGCTTACCACGCAGACGACGAGCTATTTCGGTGGATAGACGACCGAGCACTTTATCGGTAGCATCAATGACAAACCAGTCGCGTTTTACGGTTTCTGGCTTGGCGCTGTAAGTTTTCATACTAAATTCCGTCGAACTGGCTATAGAGAATCAACTTCTCTAACAAAGGGCGCGAATACTAACGGATAAAACCGGCCTTGACAAGCCATATCAGACCTTTAAAACCACTATATTCAACAGCTCATCACTACTATCAAAAATCCACGCATACCGCTTGATAATCGAAGTGTAAATTGTTAAAAAAGCGTGGTTTAAATAAAACCACGCTAAAACCATCAAAGGGTGATGGAGGAGTTGTACTAATCTGGCGAGGGGAGCCTAATCAGCATATAATAATTATCTTATATTCTTATTTAATTATCAAGACCAAATTTAGCCGGATGGGTACACAGTGCGAAAACATAGCGGAATAATTGACCGGATACTCATTGAACTCCAACACGGGTTGACAACCTGTCATGCACGGCCACCATGCCATGAGCGACCTTACCCGGCCAAAAAGATTGATTCTGCAGAACCTGGCGATAGCGAAAGGAATCATGTCGCAGGCTTGATGAGGATTAATAATGCCGGAAAGGTCGCTGCACAGGGATTATATCGTGGACAGGCAATTGCGGCGCGTAATGACAACGTTCGTAAATCCATGGCCACAGCGGCAGAAGAGCAAAATGAACACCTCAACTGGTGTCAACTGCGACTGGCAGAGTTAAATGCAAAGCGAAGCAGACTGGATGGAATCTGGTACTGGGGTTCGTTCACCATCGGTGCTCTGGCAGGCATAGCTGGAGATAGATGGAGTCCTGGTTTTGTCGAGGAAACTGAAAAACAGGTTTGCAGCCATATCGATAATCACCTCTCGGTGTTGCCGGAGAATGATCAACGTAGTCGGGCAATACTGCAAACCATGAAAGAAGATGAACATCACCATGCCATCAGTGCGAAAAAAGCCGGTGCGGCGGATTTACCTCAAACGGTAAAAACTGTGATGCGATGTGTCATTAAATTCATGACTTTCAGTGCCTATCGAATTTAACTCAGGTCAATTATTTCAAAATCGTGCGACATTTCAGCCGTCTTACCCAGCATTTCTGACGCGGAGCAATATTTATCAGCAGATAAATTGACAGCTTTGCCGACTTTGTTCCGATCCAGCTCACGACCACTGATAGTAAAATGAATATGTATTCGCGTGAAAACTTTTGGAATTTCTGTTGCTCGTTCTGCTTCGATACTGACTTCGCAATCTTCAATATTCTGTCGAGATTTCTGTAGAATCGTCACAATATCAAAGGCGGTACAACCACCAAGCCCTAGTAACAACATTTCCATCGGCCTGATTCCCAGGTCTCGTCCACCAAATTCGGGGGCACCGTCCATAACAATGGAATGACCACTACCCGATTCGCCGACAAAACTCATATTATCCAGCCACTTCACCCTACATTTCATTTTATTTCTTCGAATCTCGTGTTGTAGTAAAAGTTATGTTATGTTTGTGCGATTATAAAACCAATACTGAAATGTCTATCATGGCTGTTAAATCGGTTACAAAAATAATACCTCGGAATAATCCAGCACTGGAAAATTTTCTACGCCACTGCCATATGAAAAAATATGCAGCGCGCAGTACGATTATTCATGCTGGTGACGACTCGGAAACACTATACTATATCATTGACGGTTCAGTCAGCGTAGTTATCGAAGACGATGACTGTAATGAAATTGTACTGGCCTATCTAAACCCCGGTGATTTCTTTGGCGAAATGGGTTTATTCGAGGAAGATACCAAACGTAGCGCATGGGTAATTACCCGTCATGTCTGCGAAGTCGCAGAAATTCACTATTCGCAGTTTATGGTTTTAGCAACCGAAACGCCTGAAATTCTGTTCCAGCTTTCCTCTCAACTGGCAAGCAGGCTGCGCCATACCAGCCGTAAAGTTAGCAACCTGGCATTTATGGACGTAGCCGGGCGTATAGCCAGAGCTCTGCTTGAGCTGGCACAGTCACCCGATGCCATTACCCACCCGGATGGTATGCAAATTAAAATTACCCGTCAGGAACTGGCCAAAATTGTCGGCTGCTCACGGGAAATGGCCGGACATGTCATCAAGAATCTTGAAGAAGATGGTCTGATCACCGCGCACGGTAAGACCATGGTTATTTTCGGTACGCGTTAATTAAAAAATAATGCTTCGAGTTGCCGGCCCGGTTCAGCAGCACGCATAAAAGCCTCACCAACCAGAAACGCATTAACATTATTCTTGCGCATGAGCTGAACGTCATCCACCGTGTGGATGCCGCTTTCAGTTACCACAAAACAATTCTCTGGAATATCCTGTAGCAAATCCAGTGTTGTCGATAAGCTGGTTTCGAAATTGCGCAGATTGCGATTATTGATTCCGACAAATGGTAGATCAAGCTGAATCGCCCGATCCAGCTCACTCCGGTCATGAACTTCAACCAGCGTATCCATACCCAATAAAGTTGATAACCTGTAAAGCTGGCTTAGTTTCTCATCTTCGAGTGCAGCAACAATGAGCAAGATACAGTCAGCGCCAAGATGTCTGGCTTCGTAGACCTGATAATCGTCAATCATAAAATCTTTGCGAATTACCGGTAAGCTGCAGGCATTACGCGCAGCAACCAGATAATCATCATGCCCCTGAAAGAAATTCACATCAGTTAATATTGATAAGCAGGCCGCGCCTGCTTTTTCATAGGACCTGGCTATTTGAACTGGATCAAAGTTCTCACGAATAACGCCTTTACTCGGTGATGCTTTCTTAATTTCGGCTATTACCGCCGAATCTCCACTATTCAGTCTGCGCTTTAGTGAACCCACAAATCCTCGCGGTGGATCAGCCAGTTCGGCATACCTGCGCATCTCATTTAAATCAATCTGAAACGAACGCTGCTCAATTTCCTCAGCTTTGCGGGCGAGGATTTTCTTTAGAATATCGGGTGTATCACTCATTCCGGGTTCTTACTCAGGAGTTACTGACCTCAACTAACTTCTCTAGAGTGTCAGATGCCGCGCCGGATGCAATAACCTGTTGCGCGAGTAAAACACCGTCTTCGTGTGAATCAGCCAGACCTGCGACATAAATCGTAGCACCGGCATTAAGACACACAATATCGCGCGCGGCACCGGGTTTGTCTGCCAATACAGAACCGATTACCTCCAGGCTTTGATGCGGGCCATTCACTCGAATATCAGCTATATCTCCCAGCTCCATTGAAAACTGTGCCGGCTCAATAATGCGGGTCTGAATACTATTATTTTTCAATTCAGCAACAAATGTCGGCGAACAAATGCTGATTTCATCCATGCCATCGTCGGCATGCACAACCATCACATGCTGACTACCGAGTTTCTGCAACACCCTGGCTATCGGTTCGACCAGTTCTCGACTGTACACACCAAGCAGCTGATTAGGAGCACCTGCTGGATTAGTAAGCGGGCCGAGCACGTTGAAAATGGTACGAGTTGCCATTTCCTTTCGCGGACCGATAGCATGCTTCATCGCACCATGATGTTTTATCGCAAACATAAACCCAACACCAACCTGCTCCACGCACTCGGCTATTTTCTGCGGGCTGACGTCGAGATCAACCCCGGCTGCTTCGAGCAGGTCGGCCGCACCCGAATTGCTCGAAGCTGAGCGATTACCATGCTTGGCTACACGCGCTCCCGCCGCAGCGGCGACAATGGCGCTTGCGGTTGATATATTAAAGGTACCAGTGGAATCTCCTCCAGTACCTACGACATCTACCAGGTTTTCAGTGTTTAGTAATACGGGTGTCGCTAATTCGCGCATAACACCCGCAGCTGCAGCAATTTCGTCAACGGTCTCGCCCTTCATTCTCAGGCCTATTAAAAAACCACCAATTTGAGCTGGCGTTGCTTCGCCAGTCATGATTTGCCGCATCACATCGGTCATTTCATCAGAATTTAAATCAACTTGCGTAACGACTGCAGCAATGGCCTGTTGAATATTCATTGATTTACCCCCATTTTATTCGGTGCAACAAGGAAATTTTTCAGTAACGCGTGCCCGTATTCGCTCATGATAGATTCTGGATGAAACTGCACGCCCTGAATCGACATGTCGCGATGACGAACACCCATAATTTCATCAATACTACCATCGATATTTTCTGTCCAGGCAGTCACTTCGAGACAATCTGGTAATGTATTTTTATCGATAACCAGAGAATGATACCGAGTTGCTTCAAAGGGATTATTCAGGTTGTTAAATACACCCTTCCCGGTATGTCTCACCATCGACGTCTTACCGTGCATGATCTCCCTGGCATGAATAATATCACCACCAAAGACCTGGCCGATACTTTGATGGCCCAGACACACGCCTAAAATCGGCTTTTTCCCCGCCAGGGCTTCGATAACTGCCATCGAAATCCCTGCCTGATCCGGTGTACAGGGCCCAGGAGAAATCATAATGTGACTGGCGTTGTTTTCAATTATCGCCTCCACACCGACCTGGTCATTGCGTAATACTTCGACTTCGGCACCGAGTTCACCAAGATATTGCACCAGGTTATAGGTGAACGAATCATAGTTATCAATCATCAGCACTTTCATGATTGAACACCTCTAATATTATCACTCGGGTCCCGCGAAGGTAGTCCGGATTCAGCCATGGCAACAGCACGAAAAATCGCCCTGCCCTTATTCATGGTTTCATCCCATTCCTTTTCGGGTACCGAATCATAAACAATTCCCGCACCGGCCTGAATATAAAGTGTCTGCTCCTTAATGACCGCCGTGCGGATAGCGATGGCGGTATCCATATTACCGCTCCACGACATATAACCGACCGCACCGGAATAAACTCCGCGTTTTACCGGTTCGAGTTCATCGATAATTTCCATCGCTCGAATTTTCGGTGCACCTGACACCGTACCCGCCGGAAAAGTCGCGCGTAAAACATCCATTGCAGTCATCTCAGGTTTCAGTTTACCCTCGACATTGGAAACAATATGCATGACGTGAGAATAACGTTCTACGATCATTTTTTCGGTTAGTGTGACCGTAACGGTTTGACTGACTCGGCCGGCATCATTTCGCCCCAGATCGATCAGCATCAAATGCTCGGCGAGCTCTTTTGGATCCGCAAGCAAGTCTTTTTCCAGCGCCAGATCCTCATCAGCATCTTTACCTCTGGGTCGAGTACCGGCGATTGGCCTCACGGTAACTGCCTGATCTTCGAGACGCACCAGTATTTCCGGCGATGATCCTACAACGTAGAAATCATCCAGATTCAGATAATACAGATAGGGAGAAGGATTCAAACTTCGTAACGCTCTGTACAGGTTTATCGGCTCGGCGTGAAATGGAATCGACAGCCGCTGTGACAACACAATCTGCATGGCATCGCCATCGATAATATACTGACGCGCCTTCTCAACTGCATGCTGATAACCCTGCTGAGTAAATTCTGAAGTAAAATCTGCCTCGTTTACCTGGTTCTCGCTTGCTACCGGTTTGACATCAAGCCGGGTTGATTCGAGTTTCAACTCCAGTGCATCAAGCATTTTCTGACCATTCTGCCATGCATTCGACTCGGCAGGATCGACATGTACAATGACAAACATACGCGATGCCAGATTGTCGAATACCACGAGCTGGTCGCTCAACATCAGTAGTATGTCAGGTGTTTCATGCTTATCCGGGTTGGGACATTGCGCCAGTTTAGGCTCTATATAGCGAATCGTATCGTAACCGAAATAACCCACCAGGCCACCGTGAAACTTGGGCAGGCAATCCGATTCGGCTACTTTATAATTACCAAGGAATTGTTCGATATAGGTCAGCGGGTCCAGGACTTCTGCGTTATGAACAATATTCCTGTCAGTTTCGACAATGACACGATGACCGAAGACTTTCAAATGTGTCGAACAGGCCAGCCCAATAATCGAATAACGACCCCATTTCTCTCCACCCTGCACCGATTCAAATAGATAAGAATAGGGTTCATTTGCAAGTTTGAGGTAGGTACTTAGCGGGGTATCGAGGTCAGCGAGGACTTCTCGAACCAGTGGAATGCGGTTGTAATCGTGCTTTATTTTATTAAATTGGCGTAAATTCATGACAATGATCCAAAACGGTTATACAGGGGTAAATCAGGTACCAGGATGCGACTTCACCATCGCCAGCAATGATTATTTACCCTGTTCACGTTTTGTTTCAAAGTCATAGCCTAAAGAAGCTGTTTCAGTTCAGCCATCGAATCTATCACAGCATCGGGGTCATAGCTACGAATATCTTCGCCGTGATTATAACCGTAACTCATACAGATAATCTGCAAGCCCGCCGCGCGGGCTGCAGCAACATCACTCTTCGAATCGCCAAGCATCAAAGCCCGCCCTGCATCGACCTGTAACTGCTCGGCCGCCACCAGCAACGGAAGAGGATCAGGTTTTTTACGAACAGTATCATCCCCACACACAGCCAGTTCAAAAAAAGGCATAATGCCGATCTGCTCTAACAGAGGTATGGTAAAAGATCTGGCTTTGTTTGTGACACATCCCAGGCGGTAACCTTTAGACTTGAGGTATTCCAGACCCTCAACCACGCCATCGTAGAGCCGACTGCGCACACAGATGTTTTGCTGATATAACTGCCAGAAAACCTTGACGCCGCAGTCAAATAATTCAGTATCCGGCTCACCGTCTAGACTATTCACCAGTGCTCGCTTAACCAGCTTTTCAACGCCATTACCAACCCAGCGCCTGACCGCCTCCTCGCCGCGTCGCGGAAGACCTAGCTCGGACATCATCTCATCGACACAATAAGCCAGGTCAGGAACGCTATCAACCAGTGTGCCATCGACATCAATCAACACCAGTTCAGGCGAAACTATTTTATTCAACAGCTACCGACCTTTGCCAGTTCCTGACGAAATCTCGCAACGATACTGTCATACCGATTGTCGTCACTGCCACTACTGAAACCGAATACACCTGACCCGGCGACGAAGGTATCGGCACCAGCTGCAGCAATCTCGGCAATATTGTCAACTTTAACACCACCGTCGACTTCGAGGCGTATATCACGACCACTCTCATCGATAATCCTTCTGACCTGGCGTAATTTATCCAGCGTGGAAGGGATAAAGCTTTGCCCGCCAAATCCGGGGTTTACAGACATCAGCAGAATCATATCGACTTTATCGAGCACATAGTCGAGATGACTCAACGGTGTTGCCGGATTAAATACCAGCCCGGATCGACAGCCACTCTCTCGAATCAGGCTCAGGCTACGATCGATATGATCGGAAGCTTCCGGATGAAAAGTAATGTAACTGGCCCCGGCCCTGGCAAAGTCCGGGATGATGTGATCGACCGGCTTTACCATCAGATGGACGTCGATTGCTGCAGTCACACCGTGTTTGCGTAAAGCTTCGCACACCAACGGCCCTATCGTGAGATTGGGCACATAGTGGTTATCCATAACGTCAAAATGAACGATATCTGCACCGGAGGCAATCACATTGTCGACTTCTTCTCCCAGACACGCGAAATCAGCGGACAATATGGATGGTGCAATGAGGTAATCGGGCATGAAAATTCTCTGGTAGTACAAAAAAAGCCGACACTAGTCGGCTTTTGAGTGGAACGCAAATCGGTTTTATTTAAAACCTTCGATAGTTTTATTTAAGAGTATCGATATAATCCGCCAGATTATTGATATCGTCATCGCTCAATCCCGCAGCCATCGCGTTCATTATCGGATTCTGACGCACGCCGCTACGAAAGTCAGTCAGGTTCTTTTTCACAAACGCGGCATCTTTACCGGCCAGTGAAGGGGAAGTCGAAACGATACTCTTGCCGTTATGGCCATGACAGCCAATACAACCCCTGGCAGCATAAGTGGATTGACCGCTTGCAGCATCAGCAAAAGCCAGCCCGCTTACCGCCAGCGAAAATATTATCAGTATCGCCGAAACGATTTTCATAAAGCTAAACTCCAAAATAGTAGTAATGTCGGGATTGCCATCGGATAATGGTGGTAAAAATTCGACGCCATTGTGGCAAAGCCTTTTGCTGATGTAAAGATTACGATCCATGGCTTAATCAATGCTGAATACTTATAAATGAGTAAATTAATAGAATACAACCAGAAGATAAGACAGGATCTGAAGATATACTCCGAATGGAATAGTCAGAAATTGATGCTGCACACAACCTGGGGTTTGTTTTCGCCACGTGCAGTCGACGACGGCTCGAAAATGTTGCTGGATTATCTCGAAATTGAGGCCGATTTCGACACTCTCGACCTCGGTTGTGGTTATGGCGTACTCGGCCTGCATATGGCAAAAGCCGCACCACAGGGGCAATCACTACTGGTAGATAAAGATTTTGTTGCAGTCGACTATGCCGACAAAAACCGCATCTCCAATAAAATCGAAAATGCAGATTGCCTGTTAAGCAATGGGTTTAATCAAATTCCGAAACGTCAGTTTGACGTTATAGTTTCCAATGTCCCAGCCAAAGTCGGCAAGGAAATGCTTTATATCTACCTGTTCGACGCGCTGGCTTATTTAAAACCAGGAGGGTCGTTTTATATCGTCACCATCACTGGTCTTCGACAGTTTTTTAAACGTGGTTTCCATGAGGTTTTCGGTCACTACGAGAAAATTAAGCAGGGTAAAACTTATACAGTCGCCCGGGGCATTAAGTCCGGCTAGGGCTCAGCTAGTGTAGTGTTCTAATACTAGCAATTGTTTGACTGTCTCCATTAGTTGCCGGGCAGTGCTAATATCACTACCGAGACAACTGACATGTCCCATTTTTCGCCCTGTTCGCGCTTCTTTCTTGCCGTATAAATGCAATTTGGTACTCCTCAATTCGAGCAGATCGGACCATTGTGGCTCTCCATTCTGCGGCCATATATCGCCGAGAATATTCCACATCGCAACAGGGGTATGCTGATTGGAGTTTCCGGCGGGTAAACCGCAAATCATGCGTACCTGTTGCTCGAACTGCGAGGTATAACAGGCATCGATAGTATAATGCCCCGAGTTATGTGGCCGAGGTGCCATTTCATTAACGAGCACACCACCATCGGTGGTAATAAAAAATTCGACTGCTAGTACGCCACAATAATCCAGCCCATCAGCAATTTTCTGAGCAGCCTGCTTTACTTCATCCTGCCTACCAACTGAAATTTCAGCCGGTACCACCGAACTATCGAGAATACCGTTAACATGGGTGTTTTCAGCTACCGCAAAACAATCTACATCACCGTTCTGAGCTCGACACAAAATAACTGAAACTTCTTTTTCCAGCTCTACTTTTTTCTCCAGCACGCAGGGCTGACGACCGACCGACTCAAATGCCGCTGCGAGTTCCTGCCATTCCTCACAAACCACCTGACCCTTACCATCGTATCCAAGTGTCGCGGTTTTCAATATAGCCGGAAATAGAAAGCTTTTTGCCAGTCCGATGTCATCAT
>JAAEOZ010000316.1 GCA_024222685.1 Gammaproteobacteria bacterium
AAAATCTTCATTGGCTGCGAGCTAGGTGGTGGCGGAACCACTACGACGGATACTGTAGCGGTCGCCGAAACGGGGGTTAGAAACCTGCTGGCCCATTTTGGCGTTATTGACGAACAACCCAGCAGCCTCGAAGACCGAGGATTACCCCCATCCCAGATGATGCACATGCCCGACTCCAACTGCTACATCATCAGTGATGATGCAGGCATCTACGAACCCCTGATTGACCTGAATTCAGCCGTAAGCAAAGGCGATGCCGTCGGTCAGGTTCACTTTCCACAAAAGCCGGAACGCCCGGCAGAAGTCTACCACGCAGCACGTGATGGCACTTTAATCGGACGCAGCCACAAGGCGCTGGTTGAAGCGGGTGATTTCCTGGCGTTGATAGCTGCGGACATGGAGACTTAGGGGCGAGGTGATCGGGTGGAAAACCCCTGGTCCTATAGTTGACATGCCATGCCGCACACATATAATCACACTTATAATTACTTAGGGACTGGTTATGGGACAGGTAACGATTTACCTTGAAGAAGATATCGAACAGAAAATGATTAATGCGGCAAAATCTGCCCATTTGTCAAAGAGTAAGTGGATCGCGAAGGTTATACATGAAAAAGTCGAAAATGAATGGCCTCAATCAGTGGTGGAGTTGGCGGGGACATGGCAAGATTTCCCGGACATTGATGAAATCAGGTCTTACAGGGGGAAGGATGCCACTCGCGAGACGTTATAATGTATATCATTGATACAAATACATTAATTTACTTCTTCAAAGGAATGGGTGGCGTCCCAGATAAGCTTCTTGAGGTATCCCCAAAAGATATAGCTATTCCCTCAGTGGTACTGTACGAATTAGAGTATGGAATAGAGAAGTCGACTTCCCCACGAAAAAGGCAAGCCCAGCTAAAGGAACTCTGCTCCCTGATTGAAATATTACCATTTGAAGAACAAGCGGCGCGTATAGCGGCTTCGATCCGAGCTAGGCTTGAAAAAAAAGGCACACCAATTGGTCCTTGTGACGTTTTAATTGCAGCTACTGCGTTAGCGAATAGAGGCGTATTGGTTACCAACAATACCAAAGAGTTCGCGAGGGTATCCAGGTTAAAACTGGAGAATTGGTACGAAGATTAATAAGGTGGTGCGGGAGCTGGTTCTATCCGATCACCTCGCGAGCAAATTCAATACAGTAAGAAGACGATAATGCTGTTGATACTATCCGTGAAGGTATTGAGATGATGGAAACCAGAGAGGCATAAACTACCTGGATGTAGAAGATGCCATGCAACCTCCGATTTAATTTAGTGGGTGTTCCTCAGCACGTCGTGGAACGGGGAAATAATCGTGAACCCTGTTTTTAATGCGGACTACGATTATCTTCGATATCTCGATGATTTGGGACGCTACTCTTTTAGTAGGAAACACAATAGCGAATAGTGTTACAGGGCCGTAGGGCGGATTAGTAATCCACCGAATGCAATCCTCGAAGTCGGGATCCACGTTCCTTGATTCCAATACGGTCAACACCAGGCAACCATCCATAACGCGGATTTTGACGGACGTATTGATTTCAAATTCGGCCTGCTGTAACAAAACTATGGAGGAATTCTGGGGAGTTGCTGGGCCAGGTTGCATTGTTTAATATATGACGTACTTTTACTTATTTTACTTATCCGGCGAAGCTAGAAAAATTTCCTGGTCAGCAAACTCGCAGAACTGAGAAAATCTGATATGCTTAAAAATAGACAACAACGATGGAAGACGGTGACATGAATTACCAACACTATATAGAAATCAACCCTGGTAAACGCAACGGCAAACCCTGTATCAAAAACACCCGTATCACCGTCTATGATGTGCTGGGCTGGTTAGCCAACGGTATGAGCACCCAGGAGATTATTGACGACTTCCCTGAACTCGATACCAACGCCATTCAAGCCTGCTTAACCTATGCGGCCCAAAGAGAGCACCATCTAGTAAGCATCCAGGCTGCATGAAACTACTGCTGGATCAAAACCTCTCCCACCGCCTCATTACTGCCTTAACCAGGGCTTATCCGGACAGCAGCCATGTCAGCCTGCTCAACATGGGTGAGGCCAGTGATCTGGATATCTGGCGCTACGCCAAACTTGAAGGCTATGGCATTGTCACTCAAGATGCTGACTTCCATGAATACAGCTTACTCTATGAAGGCCCACCGCTGATTATCTGGTTAAAATGTGGCAATCAACCACGGTCGATTATCCTGGAAAAACTCCTACACAATCGAGACTTGATTGAGCAGATGGCATCCGATAAAGAGACCCGGTGTATAGAAGTTTATTAGCAACTCAAACCAGATGGCCAGTTGACGGCCATTTTTTATTTGAGGTTTTAATATTGTCGAAAAAAAATCGGCTGACAGGGCTTAGTTCATAGATAAGATTCGAGCGTTTAACTTTCTTGTTAAACAGAATTATTCGATCTTCATCAAAACCAGAAATCTGGAATATACTTTTTACTAAATCGATACTGACTAAGTTACATTCAGCACACAAATTCCGGGAATCCCCCTTTCCCCTGAAATTCACAAGTATCCGACATCCGGCAATCATCGCTGGTTCACCTATACTCCTGAGGAGTTATTTATGATCAGCCTGGGAGCGTACTGTTTGGGCATTGCCGCGTTAGATGGATTAGATATTACCGAACTACCTTCACCGCCACAGGGGGCGCTGGCTGTCGTGCATGCCTGTGGCCAGGATGATATGTATGCGGAGCATATCGGCGGTGTGGTTCGACAGGTACCGGCTCTCTCGGTTGAGCTATTGCGTCTCGCCAACAGTGCCTATTTTGGTTTCTCCCGTGAAGTGAGTTCGATTTCGCATGCGGTGGCGCTGATAGGACGCAAGGGGCTAAAGAATATAGCCTTGTGTATTGCGATGAAGTCCACACTTCGACCTGATCAGATGCCAGCTTTTCCAATTGCCGAATTCTGGGAGAGTGCTCTGCGGCGAGGTGTTTGTGGTCGGGTTCTGGCGGATAAGACTAATCTGGAAAAAGACATTGGTTTTACCACCGGACTGTTGCAGGATTTTGGCCTGCTGGTAATGTTTTATCTGTGCCCGCAAGCCATCCCTGAATGGGGTCGCCTGTCAACGTTAAGCCCGGACAGTCGATACGAACTGGAGCAACAGCTATTTGGAACCACGCATGATAGCGTCGGCTACGAGCTGGCGGTGGCCTGGGGCTTACCGGAGGAACTGACTCAAACCATTGCCAATCATCACAGCGAACTGGATCAGCAAGCGACTGAGTCATTACCCCAGCTTTGTAAACTTGCGCAGTGCGTCGACTGGATGGCGGCTGCATTTACCGCCGAAAATAATCGTCGGGCAATTAAGCAAAGTCGCAAACTACTCTCCGATTATTATGGAATGTCGATCGATGCCGCCAATGAACTGATGAACCAGGTCTCCGATGGCATGCTGGAGACGGCGGCAGCGTTTGGTATCAATGTTGCTGAACAAACTTCGTTCGAGAATTTAATCGGCGAATCCCAATTGCATCTGGT
>JAAEOZ010000317.1 GCA_024222685.1 Gammaproteobacteria bacterium
CGGAAAACTAAACAATTATCGCCTGCCGGGGACTACTTTGTATGTAACACTGGAACCTTGCACGATGTGTGTTGGTGCACTGGTTCAGGCACGAGTAAAGCGCATCGTTTATGGCACCGTTGAACCTAAAACCGGTGCTATCGAAAGTGCTCTTCAACTTTTCGAAGAAGGAAAGTTTAACCATATTCCCGAAATTACAGGAAGTGTCAGAAAGGATGAATGTTCTTCTTTGTTAAGCAGTTTTTTCGAAAAAAAACGTCAACAAAAAAAGAATCAACAGGAAAATATATAACCAGCACCGCGTACCGTTTTAATGATCTGAGGCTTTGAAGGTTCGGCTTCAATTTTACGGCGTAATCGAGTAATTCTGATATCGATACTGCGGTCGAAAGGATCCCAGTCTCGATTATGCGACAGGCTAAGTAATTGATCCCGGTTTAAAACCTTGTTTGGGTTTTCGGCAAATGCCTTAAGCAGATCAAATTCCATGCTGGTGAGGGCAACTGCCTGATTGCCGTCATCGAGTAATTGATGCGATTCAAGATCGAGTGAGAACCGTCCGAACTGGACCTTGTTGCTGTTTTTCTGGTCTGGAATATCTGTATTACTACTGGCCCTGCGTAAAACACTTTTGACGCGGGCCAGAAGTTCACGTGGCTCGAATGGTTTGGTCACATAATCATCCGCACCCATTTCGAGTCCTACAATACGATCAAATACCTCTGCTGCAGCGGACAACATGATAATGCCAATTTGATGATTTTCCCTCAGGTAGCGGGCAAGGCTTAAACCGTCTTCTCCGGGCAAATTGATGTCCAGAATTGCCAGGTCAAATTGATCTTTATCCAGTGCTTTACGCATCTGTATACCATCTTCCGCAAGTGTGACAGAGAATTCATATTTGCTGAGGTATTTATTTACCATCCAGCGCAAATCTGCATCGTCGTCCACCACCAGGATTTTGGGCTGGTCTGTCATTTCTGTCTCGACTGATTAATCAGTTTGTTGATTTTAGTAATTAGTCGAGGAAAATCGACAGGCTTAACTTCGAAATCATCGCAGCCCGCATCTGTAGCTCGATGCTGATGTTCTGGTAACACACTGGCTGAAAGCGCGACTATTGGGATATGCTGAGTATCGACATTTTCACGGAGTTGTGTCGCAGCCTGGAAGCCATCCATCTCCGGCAACACAAGATCCATGATAATTAGTTCAGGTTTTTGAGTCCTGGCGGCCTCTACTCCTTCGATACCATTCCTGGCGATGAGGACATTAAACCCTTCGCGTTGCAGACGTCTGGATAACATGTAAATGTTATCCTCATCGTCCTCCACATAGAGTATCGTTTTCATTTTAGTTCACACGACTCACATTAACGCTTGCTTGCGGATATCGACCTGGTATGGCTGGCAGGTATACGGTAAATTTGGTACCGATACCAACAGTACTTTCAACTTCGATTTCACCACCCATCATATCGCAAAGTCTCTGACATATGGTTAAACCCAGTCCGGTACCACCAAACCGTCGGGTGGCGGAACTGTCTTCCTGGGCAAATTCGACAAACAGTTTCTCCAGAAATTCTTCATCGATGCCGATGCCGGTGTCACGGACACTGAACTCAAGCCAATCACTGTCGCGGTCAATTGTTATTTGATGTGCGCTCACATAAATGTCGCCATTTTGGGTAAATTTGGAGGCATTAGTCAATAGATTAAGCACAATCTGTCGAAATCGTAGAGGATCGGAATAAATTGATTTGACTTCGTCTGAAATCTCCAGGTGAATGCGGTTGCTATTCCGTTGAATAAGATGCTGGGTGGTAGTAATCGCATCGCTGACTAATGTTTCAATCTCTACATGCTCGGGAAACAACGCGAGTTTCCCAGCTTCTATCCTGGAAAGGTCAAGTACATCATTTATTAAATTGAGTAAGTGCTTACCTGCTCTTGAAACTCGTGTCAGGGGTTCCTGGAACGAGTCAGGACCTTCTTCTTCTACATCTTCTCTCAACATTTCTGTAATGCCGATAATGGCATTAAGCGGGGTTCTCAGCTCGTGACTCATATTCGCGATGAACTGGCTTTTAAATCGACTGTTTTGTTCGGCCGCGTCTTTGGCATCCATGAGTGCAAATTGAAGATTTTTACGAGCTTCGATCTCACCGATGGAACCGGCCATACGGTATATCCAGCCGTCTTCTCTACGGAGACCTGCACCGCGATGCTGAATCCATCGATAAACCTTGTCGGGCCCGAGTAGACGGTATTCGACATCGAAAAACTCATCTTTGTCTTTCATGTGCCGAATCATGTCCTGACGCACCCGGTCGATGTCGTCTGCGTGCACCAACCCTATCCATTGCTCCTCGGTGAGGCGTTCCTGTTCCGCCGGTATATCTGCTATTTCATGAAACCGCTTCGAAACATAAACTTCATTATCTTCGGGCACCCATTCCCACAGAGCTTCGTTGGCACCTCTCAGGGCCAGAGCATAGCGCTCTCTGCTGTGTCTTAAAGCAGCCTCAACCTGTTTTAACTGGGTAATATCAAAATAAGCCAGCATACGCGAACCGTTGGCTAGCGCGACACATTGATGCAATATCGTTTTGCCTTTTCTGGTATTTACCTCATGTCGATTAATCGAGCCTCTCGTGATCTCGGTAATGCGGTCTTCAACATACTGGTGCCAGTGGTCGTCTGAGGGGTCGACCACACTATCACCGTAGTTGAGGTTTATGATTTCCCGATACGAACTGACTTTATTAATTTCTTCGGCATCGATCTCCCATATCTGATGATAGGCGCGGTTGACCGAACTGATATTCAAATCCCGATCGAGGAATAAAATGCCGTAGTCGATAGCATCCATCACGGCCTCGAGGTTACCCAGGGTTTTGTCGCGTTCCTGGATAGCCTGGTCGAGTGCCTGTTCGTGTTGTTTGATTTCGGTAATATCCGAGTAAATTGCAACCGTGCCGAGACTTTCTGTTTTACGCTCGGTGATTCGAATCCAACCCCCATTTTGCAGTTGCTGGACGAAAGGTCCGGTTGGGTTTTGATGATGTGCCAGTCTCCTGGTGAAATACTGATCAAGATCCTGGTCGATCTGAATTCGAGACTCCATTGCCCGCCTCAGTAACGTCTCAAAACTGTTACCCAGGTGACTATCGTCGAGACCGAATAACTCACGATAGTGATTATTCTGTAATACCAGTCGATCATCTTTGTCAAACAGGCAAAAGCCTTCAGAAATACTTTCGATTGCATTGTTTAGCTGCAGTCGTGCTTCATTGAGTTCAGCATGATGGTACTGTTCCAGCTCAATCGCGGTCTTCCGGAAAACTTCCAGTGCTCTGGCCATACCGGCTATCTCGTCATAGCCGGTATCGGATATGTGCTTCTGCAAATTACCGCCAGCAATGGCTTCCATGTTGTCACTAAGGGACTTTAATCGACTCACTATTCTCCTGTCGACATATAACCAGATAATAAGAACCGAACTCAGCAGTGCCAG
>JAAEOZ010000318.1 GCA_024222685.1 Gammaproteobacteria bacterium
AGAAATAGCGACAATTCCAGGCCCTCATCATCCTGCGCGACCAGTAAACTCTCATCCGTGTCTTCCAGCAGTACATTCTTGCCCAGGTAATTTGCCAGTTGACGATCGGTAATCAGATAATCGCGCACGTCGTAGGCGCGATCTACCTGGTAGATATCGGTCAATTGCTGTTGTAGTTGTAGCAGCATATGTACTAATGTCGATATTTACTGGCTTGTGAGATCGGCACTACGCCCTGTTTGCGTAATAGCTTTTCGCATCGACGGCTACCAGTTTTTAGCCACTGCTGATAGGTACGCAGCAAATCGACATCAGAGTCTATGCGTTTGCTATCACGAACCTCGTTAAGTATATCGATAAGAACCAGAAACTTCTCTGACAACTCCTGATAAATAGGCGCAAATGCATTACCGCGAAATGTGCCGCGTACTTCCTCAGACAAAACCGCATACGCGTTACCACCCATGTTAATGTAGTAATCAATGTCAACGGCAGTCCTGGCCAGACTATTACTGAAAAAGCCGGAAACGAATAGAGACACGTCACCAATGCGCTGCAAAGATTGGCTACGCTCCTCAGCGCTACTTGCATTTGCGGCGTCAGCGAGCATGAGTGCGAGAGGTTTTAGTCCGTAGGATTCGCCATCGTCTTCATATAACGCTTCAGAGCGCGAGTATGATGTAAGCAGATTAACGACGTAATGGGCAGCGTGAGGATCCATATCTACTCCCCGATTATCGATAACGTCTTCTACTGACCTACGAA
>JAAEOZ010000319.1 GCA_024222685.1 Gammaproteobacteria bacterium
AAACAAAGATACAGCTTGAGATTTCGATAGTGTATTTTCAATTTCATACCTAAGACTGTTATTGCCAACTGGTTGCAATAAGTCCAGTCAATCAGGGTAATGTTTAAGCCTGGTTATCAACCATATGCTTTGGGTTTATTCCTTCAATTCCAGGGGGTGCGTAGATCCAATTCCTGTGATTGTGATGATATAAAGAAACCCCATCTAAACCACCTCCCTATCCCTAGTTCATTAAAAGCATGCACCGAAACCATCCAGTTTTCAACCTTGCATAAAAAATTGCCGCAGTCACCACGCTGCTTCGCAATGACTATTACATCCGCTCAACGAACAACAAACCCCGTATCGCTTTCAAACTCCACCAGCAATATCTTCGAAGCCGCCACTTCAACTGTTTGCGCATACCGATGTTCAACACCCTTCCCCCGAACACTATCGTCCATGCTGACTTCAAACTGATGTTCACCTGCAGGAATTTTCTGACTAAAATATATATCCACGCCGCCATCTTCATAAAGCCCCGGCGGTTGAAGACTTTTGTTGTACAGAATTTCCCCATCAAGCTTCATTTCGATAACGACTGGCGAACGCTCGCGCGGGCAATCTTCAAGTTTACGCATGTTCGGGGCGAGGTTATTAAGTTCTTCCTGGCTGAGCCTTCGGCAGGCTTCACGGAGCTGTCCAGCGTGTGAGAATGCCATGGTGATGACAGCCTGATCTTCCTCGAGTACGGTGAATGACGGTGCGCTAGCGAAGTACCAGATCATCCCCATGAATACCGTGTAATTGATTATCTGGAGTAGATAACGAATCGGTTTGTTATCTATGCCACTCATGCTTCGACAGCCTCGGCTTCTAACTGTTTGATTCGGGAAAGTTCTTCGCGAAATGCTGTTATGTCGGCTTCGATTTCATTTTTATCGGTTTCCGCACCACCGTGGATGCGGATCCTGTTTTTGTCCGCCCTGCCACGTAATGCAGGTTTTCTTTGACCATCAAAGCGCAATTTTGTCCAGCGATTGCCGAAGCGAAAATAGCAGTCATTATGACGACAGCCGGTAACCATCACACCATCCGCGCCATGCTTTAACGCGAACTCGACCAGGGTCGGGGGCAACATGCCACTGCAAATGAGTTTGACGCCTTTAGTATCGGCACTGTCGAGTCTGTTAACATTAAGTCCGTGTTCACAACCGAATACAACTATATTGATATTCCCTGACATTGCATCGATAGCCTGCCTTGTTTCACTACGCATTTCATCAACAGGAAGCTGAGGCATATCGATACCCGTTTTCAGTTCGCTGCTCGAGCTTCTAAAAGGATTCGACGAAGGACAGGATCCGGCACAGATACCACAGGCACCGCAGAGTGCGGGATCAACTGCGACTTCGTATTCGTACTTCGCGCCGTCGCTACGTGCCTGCATGGAAATGGCATCGAAAGGACAGTCTTCAAAACAGATACCGCAGCCATTGCAATGGTCGAGATCGACTACCGCAACAGGGCCATCTTTTTTGGGTAACAGCCAGGGCATCGCCATGAGGAACACAGAAAAGATCGTGGTAAATATCCAGATATTGATTTCAGGCCAGTATTCGAGCAATGGGTATACATTGAGATAAAACCAGTCGATATGTAACACCTGTGGCACAGACGTCAAATCAGCCGGTGCATGACTCACTGCAGGTTTGATCAAAGATAAGGTGCAAAGTGCAAAAAAGGTACCCATTGCCAGACCACGTGGTGGATTGATGTTGACGTTAGACAATCGTTTAACATGAATCCAGAGCATGAATACCAATAGCAAAGGCTGCCCAAGTAAATGCAGGAATTCGATGAGAATAAAGAACCGATCGGTCATTTGTCCGGAGACAAAGTTACGCGTCATCGACCCCGATAATAAAGGCAAGGCATCCATTAAACGTGCTGATCCAATGGCAACATATTGCGCAAGTTCATCCCACACCAGCCAGTATCCGGATATCCCCAGGGTAATAATCATCCACAGGTTGGGCACACCGGTAACCCAGGAGAACCAGCGGAATCCCCTGTACCTGCCCGATGCGAATTCCTTAAACATGTGTAGCAGGACAGTAATCACTACCGCATCTGATGCATAGCGATGCAGGCTGCGCATAACGCCAGCGATATACCATTGCTCGTGTGTCATCCACTCGACAGAAGCGTGGGCACCATCCAGGCTACCGTGAAACGGTATGAACAGATAAATTCCGGTGACCAGTATGACCCAGAACAGGAAAAACGATAATGTACCGAGGTGATACAAGGGATTCCATTCGGTGCCGAAGGAAAGATTGAACCAGGACTCGAGCTCGAGGTAGGCGCGTTTAACGGGATTAACTAACAAAGAAACCTTCTCCAGAACTGAATCTAGTGTAGTGTCCTATACTAGTGTTTACGATACTCTCGCATCGCAACGAAGCCAGTATAAAGAATAATTGATGCACCAATCAGCATTCCGATGAACAATGAAAAATCGAAGAAATATCCGTCACGAACCGGATCATAAGTTGTACAGAAAAGCTTAACTTTGTCAGTCAGATCTGATAGAAACGATTTGGCTGGCGCTGCACGCCCTAATACTAACTCAATTAACGGGTCTACCAGGAGTGGTGTTTCGAATACCTGCCCATATACCTGTCGATAAACTTTGCCTTCGGCGTCGAGAATCGTCACCTGAATTAAATGATCAAATCCATTCGAAGAAGGTGTAAACAGGAATCCCATATCCCTTGCCAGGGCATTAACATCGGCCTGATTGCTGCTGAGCAAATTCCAGCCTTTATCACTTACACCCTGTTTATTGCCAAAGTATTGCATCGCCTGCGGCGTATCGACAGCGGTGTCAAAACCAATGACGGCAACTTCGAATGTGTCGCTACCCAGAGCATCACGTGCTTTTTCAACCATTTTCGTCAAATGCCGCGTTGTCATCGGGCAAATCTGGTAACAACTTGTGTATACCATGCTAATGATCAAAGGCTTACCTTTAAAACTTTCGAGACTGATGGTTTTTCCATCGGAATTCACGAAATCATAAATACCTACCTGATTACCAATCGCGTCCTGACTTGTTGCCAGTGCAGCGTCGTAATCAAAGGTCTGTGTACCCGTATCAATCGAGGGAATTTGCGAAGCCTGAGGGCCTGTTGGTATCAATACCTGAGCGATTAGTACGCTAATCAGGACGAACGAACGCACTGCGGGATATCTACTAGACGATTATGAGGACGTCTAATACAGCACCAGCCAGTAATGCTATTAGCTGTATTAACGAGGCAAAGAAGCTCTTCATCGCCACTCGGGGTGACGGATCACGGATCATCAGACAATTGTGATAAATAAAGAAAGCACCGCCGCTAACGGCACCCAGCAGGTATATCCAGCCCAGGCCGTAGAAATACGGCATAATCGAACAACCCACCAGCAGCAAAGTATTGATTAATACGATCACCGCAGTGCGTTGATTACCAACTACGACCGGTAACATCGGAACACCAGATTTGGCGTAATCAGCCTGCTTGGCGATTGCCAGGCTCCAGAAATGTGACGGGGTCCAGAAGAATAGAACAAGGGCCAATAGTATTGGAATTGCCGAGATATTTGGATCAACGGTAGCCGCACCGGCAAGGACAGCAAAACTACCCGATGCACCACCGATAACGATATTCATCCAGCTTCGGCGTTTCAGCCAGACCGTATAAACAATGGCGTAAAAGAAAGCGCCCAGAAAGATATGCAGCGCAGCGATCTCGTTGATCACCAGCGCAGCTGGAACAACACCAGCAACAAGTAGCAGGCCTATATACAGCAACCAGATCGGGCTCTTCTTAAAATAACCGGTAACGAACGGTCGCGTACAGGTACGTGCTACGAGTCGGTCGAGATCGACTTCGAAATACTGGTTAAAGGCACCTGCACTGCCCGCCGAAATCAAGACTGCAAATGCTAACACGACTATCTCAATAGCACCGGGGCTTTGCCCCGGTGTTACCATCATCGCTACCAGCGCCGTCAGCATCATGATAAAGCCGATGCGTAGTTTTAGCAGATTGGTTAATTGCGAAAACATACCACTATTTACCCGGTTCTTTATTTGCCTAACTCAGGGGCCAGACAGAAGCCAGGTAATCCCAGTTGATAAAGTAGTACACCACGAAGGACACCAACAGGGCTATAGCTAATACAAAGGTGCCAGGCGCTTCAAAACCTGACGAACCATGATCTTCAACCGCTAGCTTGGGCGCCATAGGTAGTTGATCAGGCTGCGCGATGTCGTAACTCGCACTGGGAAGTGGAACACCAAAGCTTTGCAGTAATCCAGCGGACTGATCGAGTTTTTTACCGAAAATCAATGAACCGACAGTCACGATTAAATACATCGCACCACCGAGTACACCGAGCACGCCACCGATGCCGCCAATCGCCATCAACAAATAAGCCGTTCCGGGATATTCGAAACTCAACATCGCACCGGTGAAGTCCATGTCCCAGTGGCGTCGTGCGACACCCAGTGTACCCGCGCCAAGCATGAATAAAATCATCAATGTCATGCCTGCCGAGAAAACATAAGGCTGTAGCTTCGCCATCCACGGCAGAAACAGCGCTCGTCTAAACAATACTGGAATAAGCAGATAGGTAATCGCCATAAACGCTAGCGTGGTACCAACCGCAACTGTGGCATGGAAATGTGCGGGCACGTAGATAGTGTTGTGGATGATCAGGTTGATCTGTTCGGTGCCCATGACCACACCTGTAATACCACCGATAAAGCCGAAGATAATCAACGAGAAAAAGAAACCCGAGAATACCGGGTTGCCCCAGGGCGCTTTGCGCAACCATTCGAACAGGCCTTTGGTCAGGCCTTTTCCGCGTTGTGCGACTTCCATCGAACCCGGTACGGTAAGGCCGTGAATCATACTTGCCAGTACTGCCAGATACATCGCGTAACTGGTATTAAATACCTTCCACTCCGCACTGATACCAGGATCTACGAGGATGTGATGCGCACTTGCCAGTTGCAGGAAGAGGATATACAGCAGGAAGGCACTGCGACTGACCTTTTCCGACATTGGACGTGCACCAAAAAGCACACCGACGATCAGATACCAGATCGATACATGCGCAGCAACATTAATCTGTTGTGACGAGTGCCCCATAGCCCACCAGATCACGCGGTACATTTCTGCATCGATATGATTGATATAGCCTATTGACCAGAGGAAAGTCGGCACCAGGATGATCGCACCGCTGGCGATAGTAAAAATAGCGATAATACAAGCCGTTAAGGCGCCGAACGTCACCAACGGGACAGAGCCATCGTATGTATTCTCATCCTTCGCTATGACCAGTGTGCCCAGAAAAACAAAGCATCCAAGTAGCGCACCAACTGCAAACAGGATCAGGCCGAGATAAAAGTGCGGTGCCGCCTGCATGGGTGCATAAGACGTCATCATAACGCTGGAATTACCCTGCAATACAGCTACATTATTCATCACCGCGCCGATAATCATTAATGCGAAACCGGCCCATGCCCACCCTGGTGCAGCCAATCGACATCGCAACAACGTTGACGATGCAAAGTACAACACCGCCATTTCAAAGAATATTATCCAGAATATCAGGGCATTTATACCGTGCCCGGTTAACACCTGATAAAACAAATCTGCAGGTAATAAGTGCACTTCCTGCCACCGTGTGAGGATAACACCTAATGCCAGCACACCCGCAATCAGTAAACAAACTGCCGCAGCAACGGCATTTACCTTCATCAGACTCTCGGCTGATTTGTCGAAGAAGAAACCCGAATCCGGGCAAACTCTGAATTTAGCCATTTTAATTCTCCTTCACGTAAATTTTGCCGAGCATGGTGTGATGACCGATGCCACAAAACTCATTACAGACCACAGTGAATTCACCTGCCTGATCGGGCGCTGTAGTGACCACCATTTCGTATCCCGGAACGACTTGCAGATTGATATTAACCGGTTGTAGCGAGAAACCATGCTGCCAGTCCATAGATGACAGGTGAATTCGATAAGACTGGTCCTTCTCCAGTTCCAGAATCGGATACCATTGCCAGAGCCTGCCGAGCATATATACATCGCTACCAGCGGGAGGTTTGACTATCGGGATACCGGCTTCCTCACCTACTTTATACTTCTTCACCATTTCATCGACTTTTGCCTGAAACTTTGCTGGCGTCGTTTGATATGCTTCGTTAGATAGATTCTGTTTTCCGTAGATATGCCAGTAAGGCATCATAAAAAACATGATCAGGCACCAGATCAAGGCTATGCCTATCCAGACGATTTCCTGTTTTCCTACCGGTACGCTCCACCAATCACGCTCCGAAGGGGGTAAAAATGAACTCATTTGATACTCTCCTGAAAATTTAGATGCTGAGATAATCTATGGTGCGACCGGAATGGTAGCGATTTCCATTATTCCCCACATAATGTAGAAAACAGTTGGGAAAACCACGCCGATAAACAGTAGTAAAAAAGGGTTATCGAGTACTCTTTGAAAAAATGGGACGCGCTCTGGATTCGGCAGATCGTCTTTTTCGGACATGGTAAACCTCATTATTTTAGGTTGATATTATAACGACGCCAGACTAACTAACCTGTCGTCATATTAATTTGATATAAGTCAAATTAGATTTAGCGTTTATGAAAGATTGATATCGATCAAGTCGGGAAGAATGAATTATTTGATTCATATCAATTTAATAGACGAATAAGCGTTGACTTTTATCAATTTTTGCCCCTTCCACAGGTGATACTCTGATGGCCATCATTTCTGCCGGAACTATCGGAGCATATTAGTGGAATTTATCGAATGGCGCGAGGATTTTTGTACTGGGATTTCTAGTGTCGACCATGAACATCAGCAACTGATAGAGGAAATTAATTCTATTTACAGACAAGTTGATGATAAAGTCGAAAAGAGGCTGATACATTGAAAGGGCGATACACTAAAACATTATTGTTAAATCTGTTAACTTTTATAACGGTGGTCGGGTTCAGCACCCCTATACAGGCGATAGATATTTATCAGGGTCATTTTTCCAGGGAGGGAAATAATGACAGCCCCTCCATCACATCAAGAAATAATATTTATATTAAATTATTTAAAAATCAGTGGGTTGCCATGCTTTATATACCCTACCCATATGCACGATCAGTAAGTGCGGCGGCGGTTACAAAAGTATTCCAGCAGGCTAAATCCCAAACCACTGGTAGCGCTTATTTACGAGGTGAATTTGGACAACTGCAGGAACTGGCAACCGTACAGATCGAAAAATTCGGTTACCTTGATAATCAACTCGTATTCGAATGTGGTGCATTATCCCCCTGCACCATAAAACTATATGACGATTTTCTTGAACTCATCAAACCAGGTGTCATCAGCGAGCATATTATCAAGTACAACCATGTTATCGAAGCGGAGT
Source organism: Gammaproteobacteria bacterium (assembly GCA_024222685.1). Classification (GTDB taxonomy): domain Bacteria; phylum Pseudomonadota; class Gammaproteobacteria. The sequence goes on from JAAEOZ010000319.1 coordinate 7,478, forward strand.
AAAAATCTGCCAACAGGCACCCTCGCTATTGCATTACTATTTCTGCTCGTCATTTTATCTACCTATTTGCTGATCAGGCCATCACCACCACCTGATGAACTTCGGGGTGTTATTTCACAGCAGTTCAGAGTTATCTACGATTTTGATCTGGTCAGCGGAAAGGGAAATTCCATAACTCAGAAGGATCTTCAGGACAAATGGAGTTTTATTTTTTTTGGCTACACGTCCTGCCCCGATATCTGCCCCGCAACTTTACATATACTCAGTCAGGTTAAGCAACTATTAGTCGATGAAGACAGCCAAAAAACAGAGAATGTGCAGGTACTATTTATTTCCGTTGATCCGAAACGCGATAACCCGGAAAAAATAAACGATTATGTCGGTTATTTTGACAAAACCTTTATAGCAGCAACGGGAGGTGAAACAGAATTGCTGGCCTTCTCCAGACAACTTGATGCGGGTTATATTATAGAACCGGAAACAGCACCAGATACATATAATGTGATTCATACTAGCGCCATATTTCTGATCGATCCTCTGTTAAGGAGGGTCGCCACATTTTCACAACCGCACTATGCTGCGACAATTAGTCAGCAGTTCGAAAAAATCAGGGCATATTTTTCAGGAATCAGCTAACCTGGATCTCATTTATTTGATGTGTTTTTCTTACCCCATTGCCTGAACGCCCAAATAATGTACGCTACTACTAATGCGATATTGATTATCATACCGATCGCAAAAAAACCGGTTACCAGGTTATCCTGCTCAGATTCAGCAACGGGTTGCGAAATTAACTGTTTGTTACTTTCCATTTATCAATTTGAATATCGATCTCGACACATATCGCTAAATTGTCATACTGTTCAACTGCCACCCACATGACATGCGTCATGCAGGCGTAGTTTTTAGACAGTCTTTTGCCGGGTGACGAGGAATATTCATTTGTCCATGACGACGATACTACCCCTGGGAAGGCCCAATAGCCTGGCGATATTGACCTCGTGAGCACTAGCTTCGGTGATAGCTGCAAACTCGGTCAGGCTCTATCTCGGTATCAATTTTAGTATTTGTAACAAGATCGTATTACAATGTGCCAGGGCCTGGTTCTGCTTTTTGATTCAACAAGTTATAGATAAACTTATTGCATCAAATAGCTCAGGAATCAGGCCGCTTCTTTTTCTATTAACGAGCCAGCAGTGTTACCAAATATGAATTTCAATGACCAGATCAGTCTACCTGTGCCTGATGTAAAAGCTCGGCGATTAACCACGGGATGGTTATTGCTGAGCTTATCGGCTCTGGTAATTGGAGGCCTGTTTACAATACTGGTGGTACTTTCACGAACTCCATTTTTTGATGCAATTATTCCCTGGAATGATTTTTTCCATACAGCGCTGGTGGTTCACGTTGACTTAACAGTCCTTGTCTGGTTCCTGGCCTTTAGCGGCGTTTTATGGAGTTATAACAATTCAATCCGATGTATCTACTGCGGTTGGCTAGCCTTGGCCCTGGCTTGCCTTGGTACCTTACTTATTATCGTTTCGCCATTTACCGGGGAAAGCTTTCCGCTCATGAATAATTATGTACCGGTTTTACAAAGCACGACTTTTTTTGTTGGGCTCGGTATTTTTGGATTTGGTTTTTGCCTGTTAATTATTCGTGCAATTATAACTTCACTCACACAGCCAAGTCAGTCTAAAGAAGAAGGTGTATTGCGCTTAGGTTTATTTATTGCCGTGATTGCTTCGTTTGTTGCTGTTTTTGCGTTGTTGTTTTCGTTTATCGGAATCGACGAGGGTTTCGAGGGCGAGGCCTATTATGATCGCCTGTTCTGGGGTAGCGGGCATGTTATTCAGTTCAGCCATACTCAACTGATGCTGGTAGTATGGATATGGCTAGCCAGTATTAGCGGTGCTCGTTTAAGGCTATCAATTCGCGTTATCTATTTACTTTTTATACTAGGCCTGTCACCCGTATTAACGGTGCCCTTAATCTACCTGTTAACAGATGTAAGTTCTGGTGAGCATTTATTTTTATTTATACAATTGATGAAATACGGTGGCGCACTGGCTGCTGTACCCATTGGGCTTGCAACAACTTTTGCTGTTTTTGAACACTGGAAACCAGTATCTGGTTTTGAAATAGAACGCAATGCCCTGTTTTTTTCGATCATTCTGTTCGGCGTGGGCGGTTCAATCGGATTTCTTATCAAGGGAAGCAACGTCATTATACCGGCACATTATCATGGCTCGATTGTAGGTGTAACTCTTGCGTTTATGGGCCTGACATATCATCTGTTGCCTAAACTTGGATTTCAAAGAGTTACTGGTCGAATCGCAAGATGGCAGCCAGGATTATATGGTAGTGGCCAACTGATGCATATAACCGGCCTGGCGTGGTCGGGTGGTTACGGTGTACAACGCAAGACCAGTGGTGGACTTGAGCAGCTTGAACAGGTGGCTGGTATGGGTTTGATGGGGCTAGGTGGATTAATTTCTATTATTGGTGGCGTCAGCTTCCTGGTGTTGGTCTTTAAAGCAATGAAACCAACCAGTCAGGAAAACATCTCGCAGGCACAGTCTGTGCAGCCTTCGGATCGAAATATATTGTAATAGTTGAACTCAGTTTACGCCTTTGGAAATCAAAAACTCACTATACTGCTTATCAGTTCCATTGATATGCTCTATCAACCATGTCTTTAAATAATCCACAGCAGTTGTCATCGCTTCATCAGCGTCTTCAGCATACTCTTCGAGTACCAGATTTACTTTGTCCACCATCGCATTGTGTTGAGCCTGATGAGCTTCGTATTCTGGATACTCATTTTCTCTCATCAACTTTTCTTCGTAGCGAAAATGCGTAATAGTGTATTCAACCAGTTCATTCAGTGCTTCACGCTCAAAAATCTCTCCAGTGGAGTAATCTATTGCTGTTTGCAATTGATTAATCAGGTGTATCAATTTCTTATGCTGACTATCGATAGATGCGATGCCGACACTGTATTCCTCCTTCCATTTGAAATATCGGGTAGAAGATAGTTTACGATGCACAAAAGGTATCAGCACCAGAACTGCAACCAGTAGCCAGGTAATTGGATTAGTCGGCCCAGCCATTAACCCCAGAATGACTGCGACAATTAAGGTCAATATGAGCAGGGCAAGCCCAAACCCAAACATACGCGCATTGTTGTTCATAACGGTGTTCTCACATCGACCAAAATGACATAAGTCAGCTAACGATATTTTATCTGGGGCGACAGGCTTCTGGGTTTGACTTTAATCAAGTACAGCGACCACACCGGCAGCTAATAATCAATCCATTTATGGGGTTCCGACCCGACATAAACTGTACACCGATCAATAGAATTGAGATTACGGCAGGTATCATTATATGCAAAGAGGCTTCGTTTCATTAGTGGGTGCGGGACCCGGCGATCCGGAACTGCTAACCATAAAGGCTTTACGATTGCTGCAGGAGGCCGATGTCGTTGTCTATGATCGGCTGGTTAGTGACGAAGTACTGAAGTTGATACCTGTCGGAGTAGGTAAAATTTCGGTCGGTAAAAATGTAGGAAATCACTGCGTTCCACAGGATCAGATCAATGAGATGATCATAAACCTGGCCAGTTCTGGCCGACATGTGGTTCGTCTTAAAGGTGGTGATCCCTATCTGTTTGGTCGCGGTGGCGAAGAAGCTATTGCACTGAGTCAACATAATATCCCCTTCGATGTTGTCCCCGGGATTACCGCCGCGACCGGCTGTAGTGCTTATAGCGGTATTCCTCTAACCCACCGAGGTCTAAATCATGGCGTACACTTTATAACCGGGCATTTTCATGATGACATGGATTTAAATTTAAACTGGGAGAAACTTGCTGATCCGGATTGTACATTGGTAATTTACATGGGATTGGGGAGTCTTCCTGGTACGCTTTCTAACCTGGTTAATGCAGGATTATCTGCTTCCACGCCGGCTGCTGCCATTCATGCCGGAACTACCAGTAAACAGCGCAAGATAATCTCCACGCTTGCCGGCCTCAACGAGGCAGTTTTACAGGCCCAGCTCGCCTCTCCGGTATTAATTATTGTTGGCGATGTTGTCAGCCTGAGTAACCGGATTGACTGGTTTTCACAGCAACAGCATGATTATGCATCAGGACCGAAATGTGAAACGATTGATAGTATTCATGCTTAGTATGACCTTGCCGGTCATATCAGCTGCGGATAACTCAATTTCGAGTCTGCGCCAACAGGAATTGAAAAACCTGTTGATACAGGACTGCGGCTCCTGTCATGGATTACTGATGAAGGGTGGTTTAGGCCCCGCCCTGTTACCTGAAAACTTACGTGGTAAGCCAGCCTGGTATATCACAAAAACCATCCTCGAAGGGCGTCCCGGTACAGCTATGCCTGCATGGGGACCGTTGTTATCAGAAAAAGAAGCTGAGTGGATAACCACATTATTACTGGAGAAGCCATGAAAGCCTGCTTACTATGGCTCGTAGTGTTAATTCAGTCTTTTTCGACTATGTCTGCCTATGCACGAGGCACCGGGGATCTCGGCGTCATCATTGAACGCGCCAGTAGTAGCATACAGATCATCGAAACAACGGGTAACTCTAGTATAGGGCGTGTTAACGGACTTGGTGACCTGTCGCATGCTTCAATAGTCTATTCCCGAGATGCCAGGTTTGCTTATATATTCGGGCGCGATGGAGGGCTTAGCAAAGTCGATATTCTCGACGCCAAAATAACCGCTCGAAACTTACAGTCCGGCAACAGTATAGGTGGCGCGATTTCACAGGATGGTCAACTCATCGCTGTCTCAAATTACAAACCTGGCGGTGTGAAGATATTCGATGCCGAAACACTTGGTCTGATTGCCGATATACCAGCGACATATGGTGCAGACATGCAACGTTCCAAGGTCGTTGGTCTGGTCGACGCTCCCGGTCAGCAATTTGTATTCTCACTGTGGGATGCCGCTGAAATATGGATAGTGGATATGACAGATACCGCAGGGCCTGCAATTAAAAAGTTTAAAAACATAGGCTTAAACCCCTACGACGCGCTCATTACACCCGATGGCAGATATTACATTGCTGGATTATATGGCGAAGATGGCATGGCCTTACTTGATTTATGGAATACCGATCAAGGCGTTAAGCGTATTCTTGCTGACTACGGTAAAAACGAACAGAGATTACCGGTGTATAAAATGCCACATCTTGAAGGTTGGGCTATAGCCGGAAACCTGGCTTTTGTACCAGCGGTCGGTCGCCATGAAGTACTGGTTATTAATACCGACAACTGGCAACAAGCGGGGAAAATCGCAGTCAAAGGCCAACCCATATTTGTCATGGCAAGGCCTGATGGCAGACAGGTCTGGGTAAATTTTGCGTTGCCTGACAATAGCAGCATACAGATAATCGATACACAAAACCTGACCATTATTAAAGAGTTAAAACCAGGCAAGGCTGTATTGCATATGGAGTTCGAACCTCGAGGAGAAGAAATCTGGTTATCAGTACGAGACGAAAACAGGATCGAGGTGTACGACACACGAAGCTTCAAGCGCAAGGCCAGTCTGAGCGCCGAAAAACCAAGCGGGATTTTCCTGACATCACGTGCCCATCGGATCGGCCTGTGAAACAGTATTCCGAACTTGAAAAACGCTTACTGAATGACTTCCAGCATGAACTGCCACTGTCACCAACGCCTTTTGCTGATCTTGCTAAAGAACTCGGTGTCTACGAAACAACCGTGATTGAAAACCTCAAGCGCCTGCAATCTGAATCAGTGATCAGTCGCATTGGTCCGGTATTCCAGCCGAATCGAATCGGCGCCAGCACTTTGGCAGCCATGTCGATTAGAGAGGAAGAGCTAGATTCAATAGCCGCTATCATCAATGAATACGCTGAAGTGAATCATAATTATGAACGTGAACACCGTTTTAATCTCTGGTTTGTTGTCGTTGCTGAAGATCAAGATAGCCTTGAAACAATCCTGCAATCTATTGAACAGGAAACTGGTTACGAATTGCTTAATTTACCTATGCAAGAAGATTACTACATTGATCTGGGGTTTCAATTACGATGGATTTGAATCTGCTTGAATCTGCCTTTGAACAGGATTTGATTATCGCCATCAGCCAGGGGATACCATTGGTAAAGCGCCCCTATGCTGCTATAGCAAATGATATTGGAAGTACCGAAGCATTGGTTATTGAAGGCATACAACGATTGATTCAAAGAGGAGATATTAAACGTTTCGGTATTGTAGTACGCCATCGTAAACTCGGCTATCGCGCCAATGCAATGGTGGTCTGGGATATTGCAGATGATCGTATTGTGGAACTTGGTAATCAAATCAGTCGGTTCGATTTTGTCAATCTTTGTTACCAGCGTCCAAGACGCTTGCCCGATTGGCCCTATAACTTGTTCTGTATGATCCATGGTCGCGATCGCCAGGACGTTTTACGCCAGGTCGAGTTAATCAATAAACAATTTGAGTTATTTGATAACAATCACGATATTCTCTTTAGTCGTCGCTGTTTTAAGCAACGCGGTGCGACTTTCACCAGGCCGAATTCACCGGCAATCCACCAGTTAGAACAAACTGATCAGCATGGATAGTCTATGCCGGGAAATCATTAACCAGTACCAGGGTAATCTGCCGCTGGTTAAACACCCTTTTGCAGCTATTGCCAGAAAACTCAACACCGACCAGAGTACCGTAATTGACTGCATCAAAAGACTTCTGTCATCTAAGCTATTGAGCCGGTTCGGGCCGATATACAATGCAGACTGCCTTGGCGGTGGGCTGACACTGGCGGCGATATCGGTAGCCGAGAATGATTTTTCGACTGTTAGTAATCTAATAAACAGCCTGCCCCAGGTCGCCCATAACTATCGCCGAGATCACAAACTCAACATGTGGTTTGTGCTTGCTACAGAAACACCGGAAGAGATTCAGGAATGCATCCAGAGCCTTCAAAGGCTGACCGGATTAAAGGTGTATAATTTTCCGAAACTTGAAGAGTTTTACCTCGGATTAAGACTGTTCATTAGTAACGATGATCAGGTATCAACGGGTTCATTCAAAATCGACAAACCTCAAACGGGATATAAAACAAATGATCTTGATAGAAGCATAATTCAGGCCACACAGAATGGGCTGATTCTTGTACCTGAGCCCTATGAGGCCATCGCCAATGAGATCGGCAGTTATGCGGAAGAGGTAGTAAAGCGCATACAGACAATGCTTGACTATGGTGTCATACGTAGAATCGGTGTAGTACCAAACCATTATATGCTTGGTTTAACACACAATGGCATGTCTGTCTGGGATGTCGATGACGACAGAATTTCCGATCTCGGGCGAATCCTCGGTCGCCTTGATTTTGTAAGCCACAGTTACCGGCGGCCTCGTTACAAAAGCATCTGGCCATATAATCTTTTTGCTATGGTTCACGGCCGTTCACGTATAGAAGTAATAGAAAAAGTAGAGCAGATTTCCAACCTGCTTGGAGATAACTGCCGACAATCCGATGTGCTCTTCAGCTCCGCCATTTTAAAGAAATCTGGACTAAGGCTGGTTGCCTGATATGTTTCGATTAAGTCGTTATCTGCATGCTTTGGGAAAAGGTACCAGACCATCACCCAAACCCACTTCGGTCATGGCAGGAAGCGGTCCTGTTGTCATATGGAACCTGATTCGGCGCTGCAATTTAGCCTGCAAACACTGCTATGCCACATCGGCAGATATAGATTTTTCTGGCGAACTGAGTCGTAACGAAATTTTTTCGGTAATGGACGATCTTAAGTCTTTCGGCGTATCGGTACTGATTTTATCGGGAGGCGAGCCACTATTGCGCCCCGACATATTTGAAATCTCACAACGTGCAAAGGACATGGGATTTTATGTAGGTCTGTCCAGCAATGGCACATTGATTACTAAAGAAAATATTGCGCAAATTGCAGAAATCGACTACGACTATGTCGGTGTCAGTCTGGATGGCATGCGCGATGTACATGATCGATTTCGACGTAAGCAGGGGGCATTTGACGAATCTATCGCTGGTATTAAATTGTGCATGGAAATAGGCGTTAAGGTAGGTTTGAGATTCACTCTTACTCAGGACAATGCTGCTGAGCTGCCGGATTTATTGCAATTAATGGAAGATGAAAACATCGACAAGTTTTATCTGTCTCATTTGAATTATGCTGGCCGGGGTAATCGTAATCGTTCCAGTGACCTGCACTACCAGATGACACGCAAAGCCATGGACTTGCTTTTCGAAACATGCTGGAAGGATGTTACCAACGGTCACAGGCGTGAATTCGTGACTGGTAATAATGATGCCGATGCTGTTTATCTTTTACAATGGATAAAGCGCTCCATGCCGCAACATTACAAAGAACTTTACCAACAACTACTAAAATGGGGTGGTAATTCCTCCGGTGTCAATATTGCCAATATTGACAACCTCGGGAATGTACATCCGGATACTATGTGGTGGGATTATGATCTGGGCAATGTCAGATCACGTCCTTTTTCAGAAATCTGGCAGGACACAAGTGATCCTTTAATGGCTGGACTAAAATCTGATCAACGTCCACTAGAAGGACGTTGTTCGCAATGCCAGTACTTGAATATATGTGGCGGCAATTCCAGAACCCGGGCCTGGCAATTAACAGGTAACCCCTGGTCTGAAGATCCAGGTTGCTATCTTAGTGACGAGGAAATCGGTGTAACAGGTTTGCCTGAACGCATTGAAGTCAAACCCTACCGTCGAATAATGGAACAGAAAAAGCAAATCGAACCGGCTACTAACAACTCATAAAACTGTCTGAATACAGCTTTTTGATATCTTTTGTAAACCAGTCAGGTCATTTTGCTCTTCCTCATTAATGTATTCAAAAGGGCAAATTTGAAGTAGCGCTTTTCGATCATGAATAGTTACTTTACGACCATTTATACTGAGAATATTCTGCTCGTGTAGATTTTTGAGAATCCTGGAAAAGGTCTCCGGTTTAACCGACAGGCGAGAGGCAATGACGCTTTTAGCAATACTCAGTTCAAAGCTATCACTATCTTCCGGGGAGTTTCGTAACAGATACGAAACAATGCGAACGGTACCTGTATTCAGGCTTAACGTGTCAATTTCCTGGATTAAACCACGAAGTCGAGCACTCATACTCCCCATAAGCAGGAAGCAGGTATCAATGGAATCCCGCAGCATCGACTTAAATTGGAGACCGTTAATTCCTAATACGGAACAGGGGGTTAAAGCGGTAGCATTTACGGGATAATGTGGACGATCCACAAACATCAATGCTTCGGCAAAGGTATCACCCTTCTCGACAATATCTACAACCTTTTCCTTACCCTCTGGGGACACGCGAAATAATTTAATCTTTCCTGACAACACGAGATAGAAACATATCACTTCGTCTCCCTGACAAAACAGCGATCCACCTTCTTCTAATTCACTCGTATGCGACTGTTTGCGAACATAGTCCAACTGTGTATCAGTAAGACGCGAGAACAAGTGTGATGATGCCAGTACATCCTCTATATTTTCCAGGTTCATTACGGTTTGCCCAAATACCTTGTTCGCATTGCACCACAACCTGTGGTCAGCTGTATTGATGTAGATCAAACTTGGAAACCCCACATTTCTGCCTAATTATGGAAAAACGTGACATCTAGATTCTGCCAAACTAATTCCATGGAGTTGAGAATTGTCAAATTAATTTTTCTGAATTGCTGCTTTACTAAACAGAATAGAACAATACGGAGAGTTCAATGTTTACCTCAATTGTTGTAGCAATCGATGGCTCATCTCACTCGTTGCGTGCGCTTGCATTTTCAGCTGAACTGGCCGCCGACAGTAATGCAAATCTAGGTATTATCTATGTTGTAGAAAGTAGCGTATCTGGCCTGCCCAGGGATTTGCTTGAGATGTCAGTAGCTGAACACATCATAGACCCCTCCCCAAATTTGTTTACCAGACTCGAGTCTACTCAGCTAGATACTTTCAAATCTGCTATGGATGCTGCACAGCAATCGCAACGCCTGGTAATGCAATTGGCAGAGCATATTATCGAAGATGCGGTAAGAAATGCGAAAGTAGATGGTGCCGAAAAAATTACCCGATATATAGGTACAGGTAAGGTTGTAGATGAAATTCTAAGTTTTGCCAGTAAACAAAATGCAGATGTAATCGTGACCGGTCAACGAGGTATGGGAGCGTTAAAATCTATGCTGCTAGGTAGTACTTCATTAAAACTGGCGCAAACCGCGCCTTGTACAAGCATAATTGTTAAGTGATCTAAGCTAATTACGATTGACCTTAATTCCTCTAACACGCATTTTATTAGTAGATTACCAGTTAAAATCCAACGGCACCGCTGTACCTGATACTGTAATTGACTATAATTCAGGTTATTTAAAATAACTATCAACCCCTGTAGCTTCTGGTACGAGTTGCCTAATGGATGTAAATCTGGTCTTAGTGAAAACCGATAAGGGTCTGAATGAGATAAAGACACGGCAATTCAAGTTAAATTCTCGAATACGTGCAATTCTGATCGTCATAGATGGCAAAACCTCTGTCGGCAAACTAATAAGTCAATTTAGCCATATAGATAGCGTCGAGAAAGACATCACCAATCTGATTACTTACGGGTTTCTGCGTATAGCGACCGACTTTAAAAAACAGCGTAAGGATTTATCACGGGCTCTGACCGATGTTATGGGACCGCATGCTGATTACTTTACTCTGGAGCTGGAGGAATGCGTTAATATAAGTGATTTAAAATTATTCCTCGCAGAAAAACACGACATGCTTGAACGTGGACTTGGTAAGCGAGGAGACAAATTCTGGAAAATGGCTGAACATTTAACAGACTAATTCGATATTCCCTCTAACATTTCTGTCGCAATGCTAGCTAAGCAGCACCACATAAAAGTTAACGCTTCAAATATCTTCGCTCCCGAACTGATTGCATCTGAATCAGGTTTATCGATATCCGAGGCCAAGCAAGCAATGCAGAAAGGTGCCGTATGGCTGACCGATAATACTGGCACCCGTCGAATTCGTCGCGCAAGCAAAAAACTGGCCTCGGCCTCTACTTTGCATTTTTACCATAGTCCAGCAGTTCTTTCTCAGGAGGCTGAACCTCCGCTGTTACATACCGATGAAATTAAATATAGCATCTGGATAAAACCACGCGGAGTCTTCTCCCAGGGATCGAAATGGGGAGACCATTGTTCAATCACACGGCTGGTAGAAAGTAATGATAGCAAACAAAGACCTGCCTTTCTGATCCATCGACTCGACAAGGCGGCGATGGGGTTAATACTAATTGGACATAGTAAACGAGCGACAGGATCTCTCACTGAAATGTTTGCAAAAAGGACTATACGGAAAACATATCAGGCTGTTGTTGCTGGTAACTTTGAACAGATCGGATGGATTAATCTGAATACCGATATTGATGGTCGGAATGCTATTACGTATGTTCGATCCATTGATTATGATCGAAATAGTGACCGGTCTTTGCTCCAGGTGAATATTGATACTGGTCGTAAACATCAAATTCGCAGACACCTGAGTGAGGCAGGATTCCCAATTATCGGTGATCGATTATACGGTGGAGGTAATCAGAACGATCTGCAGCTGGCAGCAGTATCGCTTGCTTTTCGATGCCCACTTAACCATGTTGAACGAGAATATCAACTACCAGACCATTTTAGGCCGATTCTATAATTTTCCGTATACTACGCCGCGAATAAACTACTGCAATAAAAATAAAGGGCCAGGCTTAGCCAGGCCTGGCACTCTCTCAATGGTAAAATTATTTTACAAGCCGATATGAATTCTTATCTGATCGATAGTCAAGCGTTTCTTCTACTGCCCTGCCATTAAACATCTCGTGAAATAATGCCCTCAAAGTGGCATTTTTGTTCACTGAATCCCCCTTGAAATAGGTATGTTCAGAACCAACATGGTCAGCATCCGTTATGTCGATATAGGTGGCATTGGAACTATTCAATTTCTTTGTGTAGTGCCCCAGGCGGGCTAGTTGCTCGTCTCCCGGTTTTAGTCGAGAAGCTTTTAGCGCAGCATCATTTTCGTTGATAACTATATTGACGCGCTTTCGCACATCAATTTTTTCAACCCATTTAGCATGGTTTTTATTATTGGCATCAGCCGCCACCAGGCAGATATTATCAAATACCAGTCTGGACGTCGCATTACCACTATTTTTAAATGTGTTTTTAAACACGTAATTACCCATGCTATGGCACAACAGGTTAAGCGAAACCGAGCAGTCTTTATCCATTAATTGGGAAAAATACGCACTGGCCTGCTGAGGATTGTCGGGATGCTTCTTAATAGCGCGTAATTGCAATGCTTTTTTTCGACCGGCTGTCAGCATCAGGTGATATTCCTGAATTTTACCGACTGCCCGATTCATGGCACCGGCAGAGACTCTGGCATCGGATTTATCACTCAAATAAGATGCAGTCCCGGAGATAACCCCACCACCATTTGCAGGCCAGGTAAAAGGCACCACAATGACATCGTATAAACTCTCCAGTTCCATTGCCGCTTCTAAAACATCCTCTACATCGTTGTTATAACCATGTGTAAAAAATAGAATTGATTTCTTCTGCTCTCTGGCCTGATCGAATAACTTACACGCAACTTTAAGGCTTGCGTGCCACTTTTTTGTTAAATCCAGACCAAGATTATATTCATTACTCAAAGACTCAGCAGCCTTCGGAGTAAGTTGATCATAAATTTCTTTAACCACCCAGGATTTACTCGCCTTATTGGCCTCGACAAGTCTTAGTTCATTGGGTCCTTTTGCATTTGGCTGCTTGCCGAAAAACTTTAAGCCTTTGGACTTTTTATTTAATTCACGATTGGTTATTAAATACATGATTATCTCCTTTACCGGTTTGAAGTGATGTTCAAACTGCATTCACCTATGAAGCATACTTTAACGCCAAATTAGTCTTTTGCAAAATATATAAAATGGCTTCATATTTTATTCCGCTAATATTCTTTTAGAACTGATACTTTTCTAGCCACTTATCTTTACCCATATTGCTTATCCTTATAACTTACCGTTCTGTCATCGCGAGACGAAGCCCCAGGCCTACCAGAAAAACGCCTAATCCCTTTTGCATCCACAGACCCAGTCGAGCACTACGGCGGTAGTAATCGGTCAGGCGCGAACCGAGCAATACCATTGGTGGTTCTATAAAGACCGCTACAACAATAATCAGACTACCGTGCAATAGTAATTGCAAGCTTACTGAACCAGCACCTTCAACAACAAATTGAGGCAGGAAAGCGAGGAAGAATATTGCTACTTTTGGATTCAAAGCAGATATTAACACTCCCTGCTTGAATATTGACCAATACTGCCAATCGATCTTCTTTTTACTTGTGCTTAAATTTTCTCTTGCAGAGAATATGGCGACCAAACCTATCCAGATGAGATAGGCCACACCAAGCCATTTAATCGTAGTAAAAGCCAGGGCCGAAGCGGCGAGTATTGCTGACAAACCAAGTGCAGCCATAATGACATGCAGATATGAGCCAGCCCAAACGCCAAACATCGCAGCAAAGCCACCTCTTCGGCCCTTGCTAGCTGTCTGTGCCAGCACATAGGCCATATCCGGCCCGGGAGACAGATTGAGCAATGCCGCGGCGGATACAAAGGTAATCCAGTGCGTCAGACTATATTCAAACAAGACTTACATACCCGTGCTTTCTAATTCTGTATAGATTGATTATTCCCATCCCAGCTCCAGAAAACTTCTCTGTGCAGTTATAGTATCATGGCCTGTGTCATCCGCCATCCACGATGAATAATGTACATTCAGCGTTGGCATGTCTAATTTTCTTTACCGGTGCATACTCCTCTGAATCAATAAATGCACGGGCACTTTCCATATCAGGAAATTCAATAACCACTACTCGACTTGCTGATTTCGAAATGCCTGGATATATACATCAGACAATACTGATTTCAACAAAGGTTTCGTTATAACAGGCGCCGTCACCTATGTCTGTTTTGATATCTGCATCGATTAAGGCATTGACTGTCTGCCCGGTGGCACTGGTGTTTAACCAGGTTCCCTTCGGGGTGTATAACACGCCGGGGCGGGTTGCTGTGGTGACTCTAGCTTTGAGAGTTACGGAACCTCGCTGGTTAGACAAGGTAATACCTGCACCCTCTTCTACTCCTCTTGCTTTTGCGTCTTCGGGATTAATCTCGACTTCTTCAACACCACCACTGGCGTCATCGCTACCAAAGGTTGCATTCGTTCTTTTCCTTGATGACGGGCTAATGACGGTGAAAGGCAGATTTTTCTCTGCTGGCTCATATCGTGGTGTACCAAACCCGTATTTATCTTCAAGATTCTGATCAAACAATTCGATTTTCCCGGATCCCGTACCAGGAGAAACGGTATTGCACATCATCACTTCCTGCTGATTAACGGTTTTCATGATAAAGGCCTGATCGGTAGGCAACTGACTGGGACTAATCCCCTCCAGGCGAGGATCACTTCCATCAAAAGCAGCATCCATCAAGTCTGCATCACTGTCATTAAACAGTTCTTCTTCATAGCCAAAAACCTCAGCAAGGCGCCTGAAAATTTCAGTATTAGGTAATGACTCGCCTACACAGGGAATAACCGGTTCAGCCCGTTGCATATAACTATGTCCATATGCAGCGTAAATGTCATCAAATTCAAAATGTGAAGCAGCCGGTAATACTACGTCGCATAACTTCATACTGTCAGTCATCACTACATCAATACCACAGACAAAAAGCTCGTCGCGCGATAACGCGCTAATCATACGGTTCTGATCGGGATGTGTGGCGACAGGATTGTGATTGTAGACAAACACCGAACGAATCGGTGGCTCGAGATCGTCATACAATAAATGCCTGCCGACATCGACAATATTTAATGTACGGGTATTCTTCGGTATCAGATCAGGTCTCTGTAATCTGCCCGGAGTAGCCGGAAAGGCCAGCCCGGGTTTGGCTATAATACCCGCGCCACGACGCCCTAGCTGTCCAAGAAGTACTGAAGCAGCCATGATTGAGCGTAATCCAGAACCGCCACTCTTGCCACGTTCGATGCCATTTCCAATCGAACAGGCGAGTTTTCGGGCACTTGCATACATATCTGCTAATCGGATAACCATATCCGGGGGTACATCGCAAATACGCGCCGCATCATCTAGAGAATATTGTCTACACTCCGCAAGAAAGCTATCTGCTCCATCGACCCATTTTTCGACAAAAGGGGTATCGACTTTGCCCCGTCTTTCCATTTCGGCTACCAGTGCCTGTGCGAGTACGACATCGGTGCCGGGAGCAATCTGAATGTGCAGGTGCGCCTGTTCGGCAATCCTTGTACGTTTCGGATCGATTACAATTAATTTAGCGGCATTTCCCCGCGCCTGTTTGATCACAGGTGCCAGATGCAAATTCGATACCGTGACATTATTCCCCCAAACTGCAATCAGGTCGGCTTCGGCGGCCTGTTCAGGCGGCATACCCGGTGCATTGCCAAATAAACTGGTGTAGGCTGCCCCCCGAACACCACCGCACAATGGACCACGATCCAGCAGACTAGCCCCCATTTTGTGAAAAAAACGGCGATCCATCGAACCACCCGAAATTTGTCCATGTGGGCCCGCATAGTTAAGGGGTAAAACTGCCTGGGCACCGTATTGCTTAATGACTTCTTGTGTTCTATCAGCAATCAGAGCAAGTGCATTGTCCCAACTGGTTGCTTCAAACTGACCACTTCCTTTCTCACCGGTTCGTAATAAAGGTTGTCGCAAACGTGCTTCACCATGTACAAATGCAGGGTAGTATTTAGCTACCTTGTCGCAAATCGCACCTGCGGTATACGGGTTGACACGGGAGCCTTTTACCTTTTTGATTAAATCGTTCTCAACTTCAACTGTTAGTGAACAGGTATCCGGGCAATCAAGTGGGCAAACGGATGGTTTGCTAACATTTGTATTGGCTAGTGACATTATCTTTCTCGATATTATCCAGTTGCTTTCATAAAGTTGCGGTAAATTTTTTCTGAGCACTGCAGGAAGTCGTTTACGTTTTGATCTGCTGCGAGTTTCATATTGGGCAAGCCTTCTGCGCCGAGAGTTGCCTGCAAAGCGTCTCGATAAGCAGGAACGTTTGCCCAGTTATCTACCGTGTCCTCCTCTACCTCAACGTGATATTGCATCGACCAGGCATTATCACCGACACGCATAGCCTGCACACGGCAGATATCAGAACTGGCGAGAACGGTGGCGTTTTCAGGTTCCTGTGCGACACAGACCGAGTGCCACTGCAAACATTTCTGCGTGACAGGCAGTCCATCAAATAAGGAATCCTTTTGCCCAGCTTCTGTTAAAGCAATGTCGAGAATACCGATCTCTGGTGGACATTGCGGCCCGCAAGTGCCACCAAGCGCATCTGCTAACAATTGATGTCCAAGACACAGCCCAAGATAAGGCTTTTTAAACTCATTCACCCAACGACGTATAGCCGCCTTTTCAGCTATCAACCAGGGATACTGTTCGACATCCCAGACATCCATTGGACCGCCCATAACCCACAGTACATCGTAATTTTCAAGATCAGGGATTGGCTCACCGGCATCGAGCTCTACGGCATCCCATTCGATTCCATCAGACCGTAAAAAGCGTCTTAGTGAGCCCGGATGTTCGCAGTCTATGTGTTGAAACACTAATAAACGCATTTAGATTAATCCTCGGTCAAACTGGCAAGAATGCCTTCAGAGATTTTTTCTGTTTACCCTGCCGATCAAAATTATCAGGGCTTAGCCATTGTTTGTAAGCAGACTTTACTGCTGACCAATCCTTATCGATAATCGCAAACCAGGCAGTGTCTCGATTTCGATTCCTGTAAATTGTCGCCTGGCGAAAAATGCCTTCAAAAACAAAACCCAGCCGTTTTGCCGCCCCGCACGAAGGCGCATTTAGTGCATCACACTTCCATTCATAACGACGATAGCCAAGCTCATCGAACACTCGCTTCATCATCAGATACATCGCTTCGGTGGATAAAGTCGTCCGTTGCAGTAAAGGTGAAAAATGAATATGCCCGACTTCAATAACACCGGCTTCGGGTGTAATTCTCAGATAGCTCGCCATACCAGCCGCTCGACCCGTTTCTAAATCGATGATGCTGTGGAATAGCGGATCATCTTTCATGCAGGCTTGCCGCGTCCAGCCGTCGAATTCCTCGAAGCTGTCGAAGGGTCCGTAGGGTAGATAAGTCCAGTTAGTCTGATTTTCATCTTTGATAAATGCTTCGAACAAATCCTGATTATGTGTATCTGGATTAAAAGCCTCTATACGACAAAAACGGCCTTCTATAGAAGTCCTGGGCGGCCAGGGGCGTGCCCGCCAATCTTCAACTGCAAAGCCAATGGGCTGGCCAGGGCTGTTCCCAATATTTTTCATTGTTAAGCCGGGTTTAACGAAACTAACCATTGCATCCTATCAATATTTTGGTTAGCTTAAAAAGTCCAATAGGTTATATTTGTAGCAGTCCAATTTTGATTAATCTCTCCTCTCTGGTTTATCAGCTTGATCGAACTGCGACGACGCCATTATTTGTACAACTGACGAACGGAATCAGACTACTGATTAGTTCGGGTGATATAGCACCTGACACCCAATTACCTCCATCCAGAAGCCTCTCCCAGGAGTTAGGATTGTCGCGTAGCACGGTAACTAACGCCTATGAGCAACTGGTTGCGGAAGGCTATATTGAAGGTCGACAGGGATCAGGATTTTATACCTGTCCAATTGGTCAAATTGAACTCAACCAACCCCATAAAGATTCAGACACAGATTATCATTCTAATCAGGCGAGTAGCCGACGACAGACCTCATCACACCCAGGTTTTCCTGACCTGAGACTTTTTCCTTTTAGACAATGGGGTCGTTGTGTCAGTCGTGTGGCGAGGCTCACACCTGAGGCACTGGTCTCTACTGATGACAACTTCGGCGATATACGGTTGCGACAATCTATCGCCGACTATCTACACGAATGGCGTGGCCTGAATACCTCAGCTGAGCAAATCATCATAACTGCAGGCTCGATCGATGCGCTTGAAATGTGCATACGAACTCTTGGCGAGGCTAATCAATATGTCGGTCTCGAAGATCCTGGTTATCTTCCACTTAGAAATATAGTTGAAAGTCTAGGTATGAAACCACTATGGCTGCCGATGACTGACAGGGGTGTCGAAATTCCTCAAGAGCAAATTTATCAAGCAATGCCTCGAATGAGCATCTTGACTCCTTCACACCAGTTCCCACTTGGCGGAGCGATGACACCTTTACGCCGAATGCAGATATTACAGTGGGCAGAGAAAACCCGTAGCTGGATCATCGAAGATGATTATGACAGTGAATTCCGTTATGCAGGAACACCCATACAGGCGCTTGCAGGCTTTGATAAAACTGACAGGACGGTCTACATTGGTACATTCTCAAAAATATTCTCGGTCGGACTTCGTCTCGGTTTCCTGGTCTCACCAAGAGCCCTTATAGGCGATTTCTCAAGCACACTGCAGCGCTTTGGAATCAAGGCAGGGGCTACATCGCAACGTGTATTATCAACCTTTATGGAGAGTGGTGAATTTTATCGCCATGTACGTCGCGTCAGACGTATTTATGGTGAACGTAGAAAATTTCTGATACAGGAAATACAGAGGGAATTAGACGATGTCGTTAGCTTTGAAGATCATGCTGCAGGAATGCAGTTACTGATAAAATTACCAGGTGATCTATGTGACGTTGAAATTTCAAGGGCCGCAAGCTTACGTGGAGCTGTGGTTTCGCCACTTTCATCACACTACGCCAGGGCCGACAAACAAATGGGCTTACTGCTTGGATTTTGCGGGTTTACTGAGGGTGAGATAAAAGATAATGTGGCCACAATTGCAGATATTATCAAATCGGCTTAGGTGCTTATTTCATTTCGCAACCAGTCAACAAAGCTGCTAGCTAATGAGGATTCACCCTCTCCCGAATTGATGGCGATATAATGATTGTCAATGGCGGGGGCGGTTAAATCAACAGG
>JAAEOZ010000320.1 GCA_024222685.1 Gammaproteobacteria bacterium
ATCGAGGCACCGGGTTTTCTAGATAACCCTGATGACGAAAACTCTCTGGTGAGTAAAATGAGCATTGCTGAACTCAATAGACGCGAAGCTGAAGTTGAGGGCAGAATCAAGCGCAAACTATTAGCGCTGACAAAGCTCACCACCGGTGGCAATACACGGGTCATCATAAGCGATGGACGAACCGAGCAACCGGTTACCGATGCACTCAACGGCAAAGGGACGCATATCCAGTAGGGTGCATTCCATGCACCTGGAACTAAATCGGTGCGTAAAACGCACCCTACAGAAAACGCCTGAACTATGACAGATTTTAAAACACTCGAGCAACAATATGGTCTACCCCTCTACCCCAAAAGAGAGCTGGTCGCAGTACGCGGCGAAGGCGCGTTACTTTACGATGAAAAAGGTAATGCCTATATCGATTGTGCGGCAGGAATCGGTGTTGCCTCGCTAGGACATTCACATCCAAAACTGGTCGAGGCGATTCAGCAGCAGGCCGCAAGATTGATTACCTGTCCGAATATCCTTTATAACGATATTCGGTCAATGTTGTTACAAAAACTGGTTGAAGTCACCCCCGAGAATTTGACCCAGGCATATTTATGTAACTCGGGCACTGAGGCTAACGAAGCCGCACTGAAGTTTGCCCGGCTACACACCGGCAGACCAAATTTTGTCACTGCAATGCGGGGCTTCCACGGCCGTACAATGGGATCCGTAAGCGCGACTTTCACAAAAAAATACCGGGAGGCATTCGAACCCCTGGAACCCGGTTTCAGCTACGTACCTTTAAATAAAATCGATAAACTTGAAGCCGCAGTGGATGACAATACAGCCGCAG
>JAAEOZ010000321.1 GCA_024222685.1 Gammaproteobacteria bacterium
TACCGCAGCACTCGATGGAGACCTGGTTAAAAGGTCAAACGTAGTTAAAAAAGCAATTGCTAATAGCCATATGCCTAATTTGAAGCCTGGATCTGTGTGGATGGACCGATACGAGATCAGAAAAGAAATTGGCCAGGGCTCGATGGGACATGTTGTTCTGGTTGAAGATGAAATGATCGAAGAACTGGTGATTCTGAAATTTATGCATCCAGAACTCACTATTGATATGGCATCTCGTGAACGATTTAAACGGGAAGTCAAATATGCCAGGAGAGTAGGGCATGCGAATGTCATTCGTGTGCACGACCTGGTCATGAAAGATAATGTCTGTGCAATTTCTATGGAGTATTTCAAGAGTTGTGGCCTGGAAAGACTGCTCGGTGATTCAAAATGTTTTGGTACGCGTGACGGCTTAAATATACTATATCAGGTCAGTGATGGTATGGCTGCGGCGCATGGTCAGGCCGTCGTTCATCGAGATCTTAAGCCCAGTAACATCCTGATCGATGATACCTGCCACGTCAAGATTGCAGACTTCGGTATCGCTTCAGCTGGTTCCGGTGCTGAATCGACGCTTACTCAGACAGGATCGATTATAGGTAGTCCGGCTTATCTTGCACCTGAACGGGCTGAAGAAATGGAAGCCGACAATCGCTGCGATATCTATTCTCTTGGTGTTATCGCCTACTATATGTTTGCCGGGCAGCTTCCCTATGTCGGCAGGCCTATGGAAATTATACTGCAGCATCGAGATGGCAAGGCAGCTATGGTGCATGAAGTTAATCAGGAGGCTAATTTGGGCGTGTCAAAGCTTATCAAACAAATGATGGCCGTCGAACCACGACAGCGCATACAAACTATGGATGAAGTAAGGCACGAAGTGAAACGACTACTTGATGCAACCTAAAGCTGATTTTGGGGCATGAAACCCGAGTATGGAGTTCTCATCACACATTTTCCTGGCAGCAGACAACACCTCTGATTCAATTAGTTCAATGTCCATACTATTGCGTTGTGCTTCGATGATGACCTCATTAAATTCGCGGTAGCCTTCCATGCCCTGAATGACTATCGGGATATTGCTGGCGCCAACCGCGTCAAAATGCTTTGCTGTCAGGTTTTTTTGACTGGCGGTTAGCACACCAACCGGTGCACAGGCTCCGGTTAAATGGTACGCCAGTGGCACCTGGATCAGACTGGATGCAAACACCGGTATCTGCACTGCATCGGCGAGTTCTTTTTGAAACAATGCCA
>JAAEOZ010000322.1 GCA_024222685.1 Gammaproteobacteria bacterium
GCCCAAACTGACTGAGCAACCAGTCCACCTGTAGCCAGCCCGGTTTCACTGCATCTCCTATGGTGGCTTTGTAGCTACTCCATTGCCACTGCTCTATCTTTTTAACTATCCCCGCTCTAATCGGGTTGAGTACAACATAGCGGCATAATTCCAGCAGGTAAGTAATCTCAGGGGTCTTGCCATTGGGCAAGTATAGATCGGGTTATGCGATTTGGAAAGACCTGACCCCATATTTTCTCCCACTGTTAGCCTCTCATTAACCAGCGACATTAGTAATTAGCAGTTCTCAATAGAGTAAAAAATCTTGATACTAAATGAATCTCCGAATATCGTGCGGTATGTCGGCCGTGTGGCCAGCAAATATTTAACCATATAGCTATCCTAAAAATTAGAATGAAAAAATCCGCAAAATTATCACGCTGTCGTCAATACCGTTATGCACTTTGGCGAAGCTGGGACGACACAAAACCTCAGGTAATGTTTATCGGTTTAAATCCTTCTACTGCCGATGAAACCAATGACGACCCGACTCTGATTCGTTGTATCAACTTCGCCAAATCCTGGGGATACGGCAGTATTTGCACGGCAAACCTTTTCGCTTTTCGGGCAACACAGCCACAGCAGATGCTATCTGCAGCCGACCCGGTAGGTAAAGATAACGATAGATGGCTGAAAAGACTTTCTCTCGATGCGGCACTGGTTGTCGCCGCATGGGGAAATGATGGTGTATTTCAGAATCGATCGGTGGCAGTAAGAAAGCTTATTCCTCATCTGCATTATTTGAAATTGAATCGATCTGGAGAACCAGCCCACCCCCTCTACCTCAGGAAAAGCCTGAAACCATTGCCACTTAACCAATAATCGAATACCGTATCAGCAAAATAAGCTCCTGTTTCTATTATGGCCGACTTCACTCTCGTTATTGGTAACAAAAACTATTCATCCTGGTCGTTACGTCCGTGGGTATGGATGAAACATCTTGGAATCTCTTTTGAAGAGATCGTGGTACCACTATTTCAGGATGATACCGACGAAAAACTCGACAGCTACTTTTCCAATAGCAAAGTGCCTGTGTTAATTCATGATGACCTGGAGATCTGGGATTCACTCGCCATCTGCGAATATCTGGCTGAACTCTACCCTCAACAGGGTTTGCTCGAGGATATACAGGCACGAGCGACAATGCGTGCATTATGCGCAGAAATGCACTCGAGTTTTATTTGTCTGCGTAGCGAGTTACCGATGAACTGTCGGCGTACGCCTTCAGCGGTAATCCTCTCTGACGACTGTCTGGCGGATATCGAGCGCATACAGAATCTCTGGCGACATGCTGGAAATTTCAGCGACGGCAAAGGAGGCTATCTTTTTGGCAGTTTCAGCATTGCCGATGCGATGTTTGCACCGATTGTTTTCCGGTTTGACCGCTATTGTGTGCCACTTGAAGATTCGGCCAGTCGCTATGTTAAACTGATGCTAAAACATCCGGCAATGCTCGCATGGCTTGAATCCGCAAAAGCAGAACAAGAAGTGATCGAAAGCGAAGAACGCTAGCATTATTTTTTTATCGATTGCAAAACAACAAACTTACCATTGCTTGCGATTTGTTGACTATTGCCAAATATTTTTTTCAGTTTCGCATGATAAGCCAGGTGACGGTTGCCAACGACTATAAGTTCACCACCCTTTCGCAAAACCCGGCGCGCATCGACAAACATTTGCCAGGCGATTGCATCTCCGACATTATGTTGCTGATGAAAAGGTGGGTTATTTAATACCAGATCTACCGAGTCGGATTCGAAATCGGTGAGACAGTTTGACACACTAAATTCAGCTCTACGTCCACCGCCAAAAGCACTTTTGAAGTTCGTTTTTGCTGAGTCAACAGCCATATAAGATTCATCAACAAAATGTGACCTGGCCTGCGAATTAACCAGTGCCGCGATAATACCGAGTAGACCGTTTCCACAGCCGAGATCGACGATATCGTGATATTGATCGGATGCAGGCATGTTCTCCAGCAACAGCCGGGTACCCACATCAAGGCGATCCCGGCTGAATACACTGGCGTGATTTGAAATAGTAAAGTCCTGTCCGATATCAACCACAAATTCATCCGGATAGGGACTTTGTCCCTTGTTATTATCGAAATCTCTTTCGAGCAGAATCAGCCGAGATTTTTTCCAGGCCAGTGTCGTTTTGGTAAACCCGATGATTTTCTCGAAAAGCGCAAGCGTAGAGTTGTGGATATGTCGGCTCATGCCTGCTGCAATAACAGTCGTTTTCTTCTTAATTAACGACCGAAGTTGATAGAGCTGATGCTCAAGCAGGGCGAGGGACTTGGGGATCTTAATCACTATCAGGTCAATGTCATATTTCGGCATTGACAAGCTATCGTAAAAGCTTACCTGATCAGCAGATATTTTGTTCAGGTTAAGGTTATGCAACAGGGCGCGACAGGAAAGATATGAATCGCTTGTCATAGCAGGTTGATAGTTGGCCAATGCCACCGACAGAGCACCAAACGACTCATTCAGGGTTAAGATTCTGGTATCCGGCTTTAGTAGTTGATTTTCATCCAGGTATCGTAGTAAATACTGATCGGCGGCATCCCAGGCCTGTAAGTTTGGGTCTTTTGGAAACCGCTCAAGTTTTAAAGCATGGTCAATCAATGGCATAAGTTAACTCACTGCAGTCGTTGAGCCTGGATCGAGGCAATCAGTTTGTCAATTTTTTTCTCGGATACCGGCATACGCGTTTTCATTGGCTGCGCGAAGCATGCGATGCGAAACTCTTCTATCATCCAGCGTAATTCGTTGACCAGTTTGTAGTCACAGGTTTCATCTGCATAGTACCGCAAATAAATTTTCTGATAGGAAGCAACTGCATTCAACAGAGAATCCTGTCGGCAGGATCCTGCTTTGAAATTCTGTAATCTCTTCAACATCGCCAGTAAATAGGCCGGGAGTCGTAATAACTGCGAATAATCTATATCACGAACAAAACCGGGATAAACCAGGCCCTGTAACTGGCTCACCATATCCTCCCTGTGATTCTGGTCAATATTCTGCTCTTCGATCTTCAATCGTACTTCACGGCATAGCTCAAGAATTCGATGGACCAGTTCTGCAAGCTGGTTAGACTGGCCGACAAAATCACCGTTATTATTTTCAAATCGATGACCAAACTGCTGGCGATTCTGAGGTGGTTTTTCTGACAGAAAACAGTTAAATATTGCTGTCATGAGAATATCCTCTATCAGTTCCTGTCGATTTCCCATTGCACTGTACATCAATGCAGTCTGATTAATACTGGGTAATTTGTTACGCAGATATTTAACACTGTCCGCAAGTCGTAGATAGAACAGTCGCGCAATTCCACTGCTATGATAAAACTCGGCATCACTGCGGGTTTCGAATAACTCGATCGCAACCGAATCCTCGTAATCCACCAGCGCCGGGTAGGCGCGTATTTGCTGCTGCTTTTTTCCGACCATAACAGACTCGGCGAGTGAGTCAAAATCCCATTCGGTTAGTCCGCTTCGACAAATAGATTCATTGTGCTGAATCTGTGCATCAAATTTTTCGCGGGCGGCTTCGCTAAACTGCTGTTTCAAATCATCAAGACTGTGGCCCTGTGCAACACAGAGATTTTTATCGAATAGCGTGTAATGCATCATAAGATGCGTATCGAGTTGTGCCAATTGCCATGCAGACAGCTCAACCTTGACACCGGTCATCGCCAGCAGCGCGCCTTGCAGGTTTTCGGCGAGGCTACCCCCAGGTTGTAATCGTTGCATACAGGCGCTAGCGAATTCTTTTGCGGGCACGAAATTCTTGCGGATTTTCCCCGGCAGACTTCGAATTAGTGCTTCAATTTTATCCAGTAATAGTCCAGGAACCAGCCGCTCGAAATCCTGATCATGAAACTGGTTTAACGAAAGCAGTGGGATTTTTACAGTAACACCGTCATACTCATGCCCCGGCTCAAATCGATATTCCAGATCCAGTATCTGACCCTGTACTTCTATCTTCTCTGGGTAGTCATCTCGATGATGATCATCGACGCTCGGATCTGCAATATCATGATGCAGAAATCGCAGGTCGTTTATTTTTTCTGTCGACTGCTTTTTGATCCAGGCTTCAAAGCTGGGTGCATCAACGGCCTCCGGTGGAAGTCGCGCATGGTAGAATTCGTAGAGCAATTTGTCACTGATGAGAATGTCTCGACGTCGATACTTATCTTCCTGTTGCTGATAGTGTTCGATCAACTTTCGATTGGCCTTTATAACTTCCACATTAGTCCGATAGGCTCCCTCTCCCAGGCCGCTTTGTATAAGAATCTGGCGCGACTGGATCGGGTCGATTGCGGC
>JAAEOZ010000323.1 GCA_024222685.1 Gammaproteobacteria bacterium
ACAGTTTGCCGGGTAATATTGTTGCTTCTACCGGTTTTGATTTACTCAGCCATGCGATTGAATGCTATACAGCAAAGGCCTACACAAAATGGGCGAAAATTGAAGACCCAACAAAACGACAGTTGATTCAGGGATCTAACCCCTGGAGTGATCTGGCGGCACGAAAGGCGCTGGAAATTGCCGGTGAGTATCTGGTACGCGGTGTGAATGATGCTGATGATCACGAAGCTCGAGATCAGCTAATGTGGGGTGCCTCGTTAGCGGGAATGGCGTTTGGTAACTCAGGTACGCATTTACCACATGCGATGTCGTATGGTGTCACGCATTTGATGCGCGATATTGTAACCAGGGATTATGAAGTAGAATCGCCTTTTGTTCCGCATGGACTTAGTGTCATAGTGTCGGCACCGGCGATTTTTCATTACACCGCAGCCGGTGCTCCGCAGAGGCACCTCGACGCGGCTTCGTTCCTGAATGCCGAGATGAGCGGTGCTGGCCTGGATGATGCTGGAGAAGTCGTCTCAAGACGGATTATCAAATTGATGAAAGATACTGCGATACCAGATGGACTGGGCGGTCTTGGTTTTAGCGAAAAGGATGTCAAACCACTTGCCGCTTCTTCTGCACGTCAGGCACGCGCCATTGCGAATGCTCCGAGAGAAACCAACTTGCAGGATATGGAAAATATTTACTCGGCGGCTTTGAGTTATTATTAACGGTGCTCTGACTTGAGATTGTTGAAAAAAATTCTTATCAGGTTGAAGATAACCTGACAGTTAACAAATTGGGAATAATGCTACCAACCGGTAGCTGGGATAAAGAGTGGTTAGGGCAATGATAGTTGCTACTTAAATCTGATCAGGGTGTTTTCTCTGATTTGGTCCAGCCTCTCTTCGAGCGCATCTATCTGGCTGATAAGAAAATTTGCTCTTGGTGATAACGGATCATTTAGCTTAAGTTGCTCCAGGTGATTCACTAAGTCGTTTATTAATCTTTCCGTCTTTATGTCTTCGAGCGTCAAGTTGAAATTTTTCAGATTCTCAGCCATGTTTTTATATCCTCCTGTGGTTAGCTAATGTGATATTAAACCAAAACTGTCTCAGGTTCATCTAAAGAAATTTTAGTTCATGTTTGAATTTAAGTGAAATTTTCCTGTCAGTGTTAAGAATCCTGTCTCATTAGTAATTGTATTGAATTCGACGAGGCCGATAAATAAAGCTCCTTTAAGTGCAATATCTTGACTGAATAGGTTAATCAATTTAGTCTCCGTGTCCTAAATAAAGGGTTGATCCAATAATCAGAATCACGAGGAAATCGTCCATGAAATGTAAAGCTGCTGTTGCCTGGGAACCTAATAAACCTTTGCAAATTGAAGAAGTTGAGGTAGAGGGCCCGCGCGAGGGTGAAGTTTTGTTAAAAGTCCATGCATCGGGTGTTTGCCATACAGATGCGTTCACACTTTCAGGAGAAGACCCCGAAGGTGAGTTTCCCTGTATTCTGGGCCATGAAGGTGGCTGTGAAGTGGTTGAATGCGGCCCGGGCGTGAAGGATTTACAGGTAGGCGATCATGTCATACCGCTATATATCCCGGAATGTGGGGAGCCGACCTGTGGTTACTGCAGTTCGGATAGATCAAACCTCTGTCAATCCATTGCAGGTACTATCTGGACCGGGTATATGCCCGATGGCACGCGCCGCTTTAAGGTAGGTGGAAAGGAAATCTACCACTATATGGGTTGTTCTACTTTCTCTGAATATACGGTTGTGCCTGAAATTGCGCTGGCAAAAATTAACAAGGAAGCACCGCTGGATATGGCCTGTCTGCTGGGTTGTGGTGTTACCACTGGAATTGGTGCCGTGATAAACACAGCCAAAGTGAATGCAGGTTCTAGCGTTGCCGTGTTTGGACTGGGTACCGTAGGTTTGTCAGTTATTCAGGGTGCGGTGATAGCCAAGGCCGAACGCATCATAGCTATCGACATTAATTCCGCTAAAGAAGAGATAGCTCGCTCGATGGGCGCAACAGATTTTGTTAACCCCAAAGATGTCAATGGCTCTATGCCCGAGTTTCTTCAGGAAATGACCGACGGTGGTCTCGATTATTCGTTTGATTGTACCGGTAATGTGCAGGTCATGCGCGATGCACTTGAATGCACTCACATGGGTTGGGGTGTTTCAACCGTTATCGGTGTTGCCGGTGCAGGACAGGAAATCAGTACCAGGCCGTTTAATCTGGTGGTCGGCCGGCAATGGATTGGTTCAGCATTCGGTGGAGTTAAAGGCCGTACTGAAATTCCGGGCCTGGTTGATCAGTACATGAATGGCGATATTGAGCTAAACAGTCTGGTGACACATACAATGCCGTTAGAAGAGATTAATACTGCCTTCGATTTAATGCACGAAGGTAAAAGTATTAAGTCAGTAATAACCTTCGACTGAACTGCGAATTGACTAATTGTATGAAAGAAATCGAAACCATTAAGGAATTCGGCGGTTATTTAAATCGTTATACGCACGAATCCAGTAGTTGCCAGTGTGAAATGACATTTTCTGTTTATCTACCGCCACAGTCCCGCGATGATAAAGTGCCGACTTTATACTGGCTTTCCGGGTTAACCTGCACCGATGACAATGCGCGTACCAAGGCCGGTGCGCAACGATATGCTGCCGAACATGGCATTGCCATTGTTTTTCCTGATACCAGCCCTCGTGGTGAGCAGGTAGCGGATGAGCCTGAGCGATATGATCTGGGTCAGGGTGCGGGTTTTTATGTGAATGCGACGCGGTCGCCATGGTCCGTGCATTATCAGATGTACGACTATGTGATCAACGAATTACCGGCTCTGGTTGAAGCTAATCTTCCGTTGCTACCCGGTGTGAAATCGGTGAGTGGCCATTCAATGGGTGGACATGGTGCATTGATATGTGCGTTGAAAAATCCAGATATGTTTCGCTCGGTTTCAGCCTTCGCACCGATAGTTAATCCGATTAACTGCGGCTGGGGTAAAGGTTGTTTCGGTTTATATCTGGGTGATGATGAAAGTGCCTGGCAAGCCTATGATGCGACCTGTCTGGTGAATAATGGTGCAAAAGTCCGTGACATTTTAATCGACCAGGGCGAGGCCGATGAATTTCTGCACGAAGGACAACTGCTGCCTGAAAATTTCAATGCTGCCTGTGAAGCGCAGGGACAGTCCTGTACCATACGTCGACAGCCAGGCTATGACCATAGCTATCATTTTATTGCCAGTTTTATTGGTGAGCATTTTGAGTTTCATGCGAAGTATTTGAAAGCGTAATGTTGTTGTTTGAACTGATACCCATTGAGGCAATATTCTGGAAGTGGTCCTGGGTAATCGGAAGATCCAGCTGAACCATTTCCTTTTTTAATTCAGGTCCTTCAATCGAATTACTTTGGTTTTTTGCCAGGTGATGTTATTCAAATATTTGATCACAGTATGTAGTCGCTATTGACGATATATTTCTGTTACTGCATACTGGTTTGCATGGGGTTGCGAGCACCCCGTGAGGCGCCAGCCAAAGATTCGCATCCTTTTCAACCCGATTCCTACTGGGAGGATGCGCAGATATGCCTTCACCAAATGAAATAACCGTAGCACAATTATCCCGCCTGATTGGCCTTGCCGAGTCACCCGTCGTCATCGATATTCGTATCGATGAAGATTTCGAAGACGATCCACGACTGATTCCCGGCGCATTTCGACATGCTTTTCAAAATATTGAAACGCTGGTATCACAATTGCAAAACAAGCGAGTTGTTGTCTATTGCCAGAAAGGCAAAAAGATTAGTCAGGGTGCTGCTGCGATACTACAAAACCATGGTATAGCGGCAGAAGCACTCGAAGGAGGGCAGTTTGCCTGGCGCGATGCCGATATGCCGATGATAACAGCATCCAGCTTACCGTCTGCAAATGCACAGAATCAAACCGTCTGGGTGACTAAGCACCGGCCTAAAATAGATCGTATAGCCTGCCCCTGGTTGATTCGTCGATTCATCGATCCAGAAGCTCAATTTCTGTTCGTTGCGCCCGCTGAAGTACTGGACGTAGGCGAAAAATTTAATGCGACACCATTTGATATAGACGATGTGTTCTGGAGCCATCGTGGTGAGCAGAGCACCTTTGACACAATGCTCGTAGAATTTGGCCTGCAGACTCCAGCCTTAAGTCGGCTCGCACAAATCGTGCGTGGTGCAGATACCAATCGACTGGACTTAACCCCGCAGTCGGCTGGTTTACTTGCCGCTTCGCTCGGTTTGTCTCGCATGTATCGAAACGACATCGAACAGTTAAATGCCGGGATGGTGCTTTACGATATGTTTTATCGATGGGCACGCGACGCGGTAGACGAAAAGCACGACTGGCCGACCACGCCTTCGAAGCCCTAGAATAATGACTATTCAAACTTCAGAAGCCGACAAGGTCGGTGATGGCGTCTCATTGCATTTAGCAATACCCAGTTTGTATCAGGCAGCAGTAGTCTGGGCTAAAATTGGTATCCTGTCCTTTGGCGGCCCTGCAGCACAAATCGCATTAATGCATCGAATCCTGGTCGATGAAAAGGGCTGGATTAGTGACAGAGAATATTTGAATGCACTGAGTTTTTGCATGCTATTGCCGGGTCCTGAAGCCATGCAGCAGGCCACCTATGTGGGTTGGCGGTTGCATGGCACCATAGGTGGATTAATTGCTGGCCTGTTGTTCGTTATTCCGGGCGCACTGATAGTACTGGGCCTGGCAATTGTCTATAGCCTGTTCGGCGATGTATCACTGATGTCGTCGATTTTCCTCGGCATAAAGGCGGCTGTTCTCATCGTCGTGATTGAAGCATTATTGCGCGTTGCCAGAAAAGCATTGCATAGAAAGCAACACTGGGTAATCGCGGCAGCTTCTTTTGTCGGAATTTTCTTTCTCGATTTACCTTACCCACTGATTATTGTATCGGCGGCAATAATCGGGTTTTTCAGTGTTAGTCAGACCGAGATTAGAGAGCAAACTATTACCTCGAGTGAGGCAACTGCGAGTTTTAAACAGACTCTATCTACAATACTGGTCTGGATGGCGATATGGGTTTTCCCGTTTCTGCTTTTGGGTTACTGGAATGAATATCCGATTCTAAGTGAAATTGGCGAATTCTTTTCCAGACTGGCAGTGGTGACCTTTGGTGGCGCATACGCGGTTCTGGCCTATCTTGCACAGGATGTCGTTAATCAGTTCGGCTGGCTCAGTGCAGGCGAAATGATCGATGGCCTGGGCCTTGCAGAAACCACCCCCGGACCGTTGATACTGGTTACCGAATTTGTCGGATTTATTGCAGCCTATCGCGATGGTGGTTTGTTGATTGGTCTGACTGGTGCTTTAGTAACGCTTTGGGTTACTTTCGTACCCTGTTTTCTGTGGATTTTTGCCGGCGCACCTTATATTGCCTGGATAGGCACGCAACCCCGGTTGAAAGGTGCTTTATCGGCAATTACCGCTGCGGTAGTCGGTGTCATTCTTAATCTATCGATCTGGTTTGCATTGCAGGTGTTTTTCTATTCCGTAGAAAGGAATCTTTTCGGTCCATTTATTCTATGGCTACCTGATCCTGGAACTCTCGACTGGCGAGCACTGTTGCTGGCGGCTACCTGCGCTTTACTGGTATTTAAATGGCACTGGAATATAGTGGGGGTGCTGGTACTGGCCTCGATAACTGGATTTATTCTGTCAATATATACATAGTCAGCTACAGGGTGGTGAATATCTTGTTATAATGAGAGCTGCCCATATTTATTTATAACCATGGATATCAAAAGCACTCAATTTTCGATTGGTCAGATAGTCCGACACCGTGTTTATCCGTTTCGTGGTGTAATTGTCGATGTGGATCCCGAATTCAAAAACAGTGAAGAATGGTGGCAGTCAATTCCGCAAGACGTTCGACCTCGGAAGGATCAACCGTTTTACCATCTGCTTGCCGAGAACGAATCTACTGCGTATGAAGCCTATGTTTCAGAACAGAATCTGTTGATTGATAGCTCCGGGGAGCCTGTTCACCATCCTCGGGTGGCTGAAGTATTCGGCGAGCTTCACGGTAATTGTTATGATTTGCCTCAGAGGGTGTGCAATTAATACTTGGTGTTTAAACCGATAGCCAGGGATTGAGAACTAAATTGCTCCTACTAAACCGGAGGCTGGGTTATCCTTGCTATAGAGTTTGATGGGAAACCTATGTCTATTTTTTTCTCCACTATTTTCATCTGCCTGATTGTCGGCGCGGTTGTTTTTTTGTATGCGCAATACAATATTCAGTTGAAGAGGGCGCTTGGCAAGGAGCCATCGGCAGGCATATCTCTGGCCCGTAAAACTTTCCCTGATAAATCGGCAAGCTCCACGCTATCAGATACACAGTGGAAGGCGGTCAAGGTGAAAACAGATCTGATGTGTTGCCGTTCAGCTGAGAATATGCGTGGCCAGGTTTTTCTTGTCTCGGAAGCACCGGAATTTCCGCTAAAAAACTGTAGCTCGAAAGAATGCCTGTGCCGCTATATCCACATGAATGACCGGCGTGAAGG